>JAFTEK010000244.1 GCA_017453705.1 Treponema sp. | reverse complement strand
TGCTGGCGGGGCTTATCTCCTGCGGTGGCGGGAACAAGCAGAACGGCAGTACGAGTCCAAGCCGGGAAAGCCGCTCAAACGACAGCTCGGGCGTGAGCGACACAGTGGAGGAAACGGACAAGGATGACACCGATGACCTTGATGAGGCTATCGGCCAGTTGGGCGACCTGATGAAGGAATACGGGAAGCTCGTGGAGAAGGCGGAGACGGCCGCGACGAAGAACGATGCCATTTCCCTGACCAAGCTGAGCCTTGAGTCCGTAAAGCTGGCGGACAAAGCCGTTGCGGGTCACCGTCGGTCTGTTCGCACGTATCCGCGCACAGACGTCCCGCCGTGCCCCGCCGTGTCCGCCATGAACGCACCTCATTCCGCGCATAAGGAGCAGCTGCCATGACGGAAGAATTGATGCAGGAACCGACGGTAGAGTTCATCACGGAGCAGTTCAAGAACCTTCCTTTCGGGTCGGTGCGTCCGTCCGAGATGGAGCTGCTGCTCTTCTACGTGCTCATATACCATAACAAAGACTTGGACAAGTCAGTGTTCGAGCTTGCCGGCAAGTACTGCATGACGGAAAGCAAGCTTTCCCGGATGCTCGTGGAGATTTTCAAACGCTACCGCAAGTCCGGGCAGGAAAGCAACATCCCTATAGTCCGCGGCATAGCGGCCCGCATCTTTGAGGGGAACGGCCCGTACCGGCAGAACATCACGATTGCGGGCGAGACGGTCTCCTTCGTCATCCCCGACCCCGTGGAACACCGCGTGATGCGCGAGGAGCTGGAGAAGTGCCGGATTGCCAACCTGTACGCGGGCACGGGCAAGAACTTCAAGCTCACGAAGGCCGACTTCCTGTGCTTCTTCTCCAAATACTACGACGAGGTACGGGCGAAAATCCGTGAGAACCTGAAGGACCAGCAGGTGCAGGACGGTGACTACAAGGCGATGTTCGAGCAGAGCAAGCCTGTCCCGGAGCGGGTCAGGGGGCTTGTCCCGGAAAAGGCGGATAAAATTCTTTCGGCACTGAGGTTGATTGCAGACCTTGTGAATAGATAACGTATGCCCATAGGAGGATGATTATGGCATTTTGTCAGAAGTGTGGAAAGGAATTGGCTGAGGGCGCACAGTTTTGCGCCAGCTGTGGCACGCCGGTGGGCGAGGCCGGGAACGACGGCAGCAAGCGGGTGCAGAAGTTTGAGGGCGAAATCCGCAAGTGCCCGAACTGCGGCGCGGTGCTGGAATCCTTCCAGGCGGTGTGCCCGTCATGCGGATTTGAGCTGCGGGGCAGCACAAAGGTAGCGTCATCGGTACAGAAGCTGGCGGACAAGATTGCGGAACTTGAGAGTACCCGCGAAGAGGGAAACACAGGACCTATAAATGTGTGGACACAAACGCAGGATATGAGTGCTAGCAAGACGGATATGAGCATCGCAAATCTGATAAAAGCATTCCCTGTGCCGAACACAATAGAAGAAATTTCTGAATTCATGATGCTTGCGTCATCCAATATAGATTCATCGATGTTCGTCAATGCCTTTGCTAAAATCTTTTCTGGAAGAACTATAAAGGATATGTCTGGACTGAAGGCTGTTTCTGAGGCATGGTTGTCAAAGATGGAAATGATGTATAAAAAAGCGTCGATGTCCTTTGCGGCTTCCCCGAAATTCCAGCAAGTCAAAAAGATGTATGACGACAAGATGGCGGAAATCAAAAAGCGCAAAATGAAGGCTCTCATTTTGAATCCTGTTTCTATTGGAGGAATTCTAATGATTATCTGTCTAATAATGCTTGCGATAGCGGGAGATCTTTAGTGAGTAGGTGCAATTAAGAAAGCAAGGCGTATACTATGAAGCCGCACACCATGACAGACGGTCAGAGGCAGCTTATCAAACGCTTTGTCGCTGCGTTCAAGAAATTGAAGGACAAAAAGGGCGATGCAATCTCCCGCAACGCCCGCCTGCTCGACATCCGCTACCGGCTTACGCTCGACCTGCGCATCAGCATAGAGACCGAGTATTCTTCGACGAACACAAAGTCCGTGCATG
>JAFTEK010000243.1 GCA_017453705.1 Treponema sp. | reverse complement strand
CCCCCCATTCCGAGGGATTCCACTGACCGCAACAGGACAAGCCCCTTCGCCTTCACAGGAAACAAGTTTGAGTTCCGTTCGGTCGGCTCCAGCCTTTCGATAGCGGGGCCCAACACGACGATAAACGCGATGGTAGCCAACACGCTCAAAGCATTCGCCGACGAGCTTGAGAAGGCGGACGACTTCGGTGCCGCCCTCCAGTCACTGATAAAACGGGAGATAACAGCCCACTGGAGGATTATCTTCAACGGCAACGGCTATGATGAGGCATGGATACAAGAAGCGGAGAAGCGCGGCCTTTTGAACCTTCGGACGCTGCCCGACGCGATGACCCGCTATCTGGATGCCAAGAACGTCGCCCTCTTCACCCAGATGGGGGTATACACCAAGGACGAAATGGCCGACCACTACGAGATAAAGCTGGAGAAGTACTCCAAGGTGCTTAACATCGAGGTGGGCGTGATGCTGGAGATGATAAACAAGGACATCCTGCCCGCTGCGTTCAAGTACATGCAGGTGCTGGCGAACACCGCTGTCAGCCTAAAGTCCGTGGTCGCGGACGCAAAGGCGAGCGCGCTGACCTCGCTCCTCTCACGGCTGGACACGCTGACGATAGAGCTTGCTCTCAAGGAGGAAGAACTTGCCCGCCGCCATGAGGCCGCCGAAAAAGCCGGTGACTGCATGGCCGTCGCCCGCGCCTACGCCGACTCCGTGCTGCCTGCGATGGCCGCGGCCCGTGCCGTCGCTGACGAAATTGAGCCGCTTTTGGGGGAGGACTACAAGCCATATCCTTCTTATGAGGATTTGCTGTTCATGCGCTAGGACGGGTTGCCCTGACAAGTGTTTTGTGCTAGGCTTGAAGTTATGAAAGTCGCCATATTTTTAGGTTCCAAGTCCGATGCGGACGTTATGGGCAAGGCCGCCGAAGTCCTGAAAGAATTCGGTGTGGAATACAAGGCTTACGTTATTTCGGCACACAGGGCGGGAGACCTGTTGGTAAAGACTGTGGCTCAGGTGGAAGGTGAGGGCTGTGAGGTAATCATTGCTGGAGCCGGCTTGAGCGCGGCTTTGCCGGGTGTGATAGCCAGCCGTACCCTGATACCGGTTATTGGTGTTCCGCTTGAGTGCATAAGCCCTGGAAAGTCCAATGGGCTTGCAGGTATGGACTCTCTTCTTTCCATTGTCCAGATGCCTCCCAGGGTTCCTGTCGCTTCCGTGGGTATAGGGAATTCAAAGAACGCCGCATATCTTGCGCTGGAGATTCTGGGGATAAAGTACCCAGATATAAGGAAGAAACTTGTTGATTTCCGTGCCAAGATGACAGCGGATGCCGAGGCTGAGGGCGGAAAAGGGTTTGAGTTCTAGGGAGGCATATCCCTGTGGACGTACCGCCCTGTATCCTAGGCTGTTCCTATAGACAGTCGTTCTGAGTGCGGCTCAACATGACAGTCATTCTGAGTGAAGCGAGGAATCCCAAGAAAAGATGTTACGGGCGTTCGCCCTCAATATGCCAAAAACGGCTCAACATGACAGGAAACGACTTAGCATTGCCATGACCTTTGGAATCTCGTAAGGCTTGGCAAGGTGCTCGTTCATTCCTGCCTGGAATGCCTTTTCCCTGTCTTCACCAAATGCATTTGCTGTGAGGGCGATTATCGGGATTCCCGCTTTTGCCTTGTCGTCCAGGGCGCGTATTTTCCTTGTCGCCTCATAGCCGTCCATGTTGGGCATCTGTATGTCCATGAGGATAAGGTCGTAGTAACCGGCGGGCTTGGACTGAACCATGTCCACCGCCACTGCCCCGTCGTTCGCAATCTCAACTTGCAGCCCCACGCCTGTAAGTATTGCCTGGGCTATCATCTGGTTTGTTTCCGTGTCTTCCGCCAGTAGTATTCGTTTGCCGTTGAAGTTTTCCTGTTTCTTGCCTATGTCTTCTTCTTTGGATGTCAGCTTTGTCTGAGAGGAGGCCTCGTTTATTCGGAACGGAATCACGACCGTGAACTCCGAGCCTTTCCCGGATTGGCTGGCGACGGAGATTGTTCCTCACATCAGGTTCACCAGTTTCTTGCAGATGGCCATGCCTAGACCAGTACCCTGTATCTTGTTTACCGTGCTGCTCTTTTCTCGGGTGAATGGCTCAAAGACAACTTTCTGGAAGTCCTCGCTCATGCCTATTCCGTCATCCTTTATGGCAAACTTGTAGTTATAGACACCGGAAGGCTGGCTGTCTTTGTCAGATTCTTCGACGCTGACCCATATATGGCCATTGCTGGGGGTATACTTCATCGCATTGCTGATTATGTTTAAAAGGACTTGGTTGAGGCGCAGCTTGTCGGCAATGACATCCTTATGGACGACATGGTTCGTGACTTCAAGCACCTGCTCCTTGGAGTCTATGTCTGCATGAACGATGATCTTTATTTCTTCCAGAAGGCTCTCTATGTTGACTTCTTCTTCGCTCAGTTTGACGTTTCCGCTTTCTATACGGCTCATGTCCAGCACATCGTTGAGCAATGACAACAGGTACTGGCTGGACAGTGAAATCCTGTCAAGATATTCGCTCACGAGTTTTTTGTCATCCAAGTTGGAGGCGGCGAGCGTGGTAAAGCCGACTATGGCATTCATCGGGGTACGTATGTCGTGGGACATGTTGTTAAGGAAGGTTGTCTTGGAGACGTTGGCTTTTTCGGCCGCGGCAAGGGCTTTCTTGGACAGGAGTGACTCGCGTACAAGGAGGAATATTATGATGGAGACAATGATGAGCAGCAGGCTTACGAATGAACCCATGTGATCCCTTATTAAGTCTTCCGTGGTATATGTATACAGCGTTTCTCTATATTGGTAGGTAAGGTTTGTAGCGTAGTCTGTGCCAAGCATACTGATGCCCCGGTTGACCAGTCGTAGGAGGCCTTCGTTTCCTGTCTTGACCCCAAAGCACGACTCCGCGCCAGCAGGGCCTTGGCGGTATGACAGGTTCCTGTACTTACGGTTTTTAAGTATTTCAATCCTGCTTGCGTTGAGCGTTGTGCAGCTGACATCCCCTGATAGAACTGCTTCCAGACAGGCATCTATGGAAGGGTATAGGCTTATCTGGGCAGCAGGGAATTCTCTTTCGACATAAAGGTGCTGCATATCGTTGTTGCGGTTGACGGCAAAATGCTGAAAGCTGGAGCCGCCAATTTTGTCCATGCTTGCGCTGCTGTTTGTGACCTTGTATATGATGTCGGTAAATGATGTGATTACGGCCCTTGACTGGTAAAAGCCTTTTTGTTCGGCGAAACAGAGGTCTCCTACTACAGGGAATATTATGTCTGTGGCACCGGATTCCAGGCCTCTTATCATCTGCCCGCCGCTCTCATAGCCGATGTATTCCACGGTGATGCCGTTTATGTTGAGTTCGTCCAGTATACCCTGTATGATGTCCTTGACAAGCCCGGTGACAGAACCGTCGGATTCCATGCCGCAGAATGGAAGGTAGTTTTTCAGGTATCCCACCTTGATGGAGTCGTGGGTTTCTATCCATCTGTTTTCAGCGTGTGATAGTGTGTGGCTTGAGACGCTGACAGAATAATACTTGCTCCTCAATATGTTGATGTAGTTCGGCTCGTCACTGAAAAGCAGGGCCTGTGCCTCGTTGAGCTTGTCCAGCAGGTCTTCCCTCTGTGCGCTCACACATAGGTAGTAGTCTGTGGTTCCAAACTGGTACAGGACTTCAGCGTTGTTCCTGTTGTAGCTCCCGTCACCTTCGGCAGCAAGAAGATCAACCTGCTTGGAGTCAAACGACTCAAAAAGCTCTTCATAGTCGTCGAAAGTGACAATTATGGATTCTACATTGTGGCCATCCAGAAATCTTTGCAGCAGTTCAACCATCGCGCTGTTCAGCACACCAATGCGTTTGCCTTTAAGGCTTGAGTAGGCGACCGTTATGCTGATGTCATCCGTATGCTTTAGAAGGCTCAGGGTCTCGTTGCCCATAGGGAGGTCAGGGTAGTACATGAGATCCGTTCTTTCCTTCTTCCAGGCAAGCCCCGCCAGCAAATCGATTTCGCCCGCGATGAATTTATCATAGAGTTCCCCGAAGCCTCCGTAGACGTATTCGTACTTCCAGCCGGTGTATTCAGACAGCTTTCTGTAATACTCGTAGGCGTAGCCCTGCTTGTAGGCACCGGGGGCGGCCCCCTCCTGGAAGACCTCGTTCTCGTAGTATCCGACTCTGACAGTGGGTGAGCCGTAGTCGGAGGCAAGGCATGGCAGGATGAGCAGCAGGGATAGAGTCAGACTGGCGAACCAGAAGCGAATCATACCATCCATTATAGCACATACTGGTAAAAAGACAAATGGCAAATGCTCACGAATGGCACAGGCAAAACGCTCGAATGACACAGGCAAGACGCTCGAATGACACAGGCAAAACGCTACCCGCCAACTGCCTGGGAGAGGGTAAATTGTGCCTAGCAGTAGTCGGCCAGGTTCATCTTGAAGTAGGATTCCATCGCGCTGATGTAGCCGTCGTTGCCGCCTGCGGTCATGTTGCCGTCCATCAGGGCTTTCTTTTTCTCGGCCTTGATTCTTATCTCATCCGGCATACCGGCCTTCTTTCCCACCCACAGGACTTTGGTTCCGCCGCGTATCAGCATGAACTTGAGCCAGATGTCATCGGCACACAGGCAGAGCTTGCCCGCAAGCTGTGCGTCCAGGGCTTCCGGCGGCAGGCAGTGCGGGGGGAACAGGCTGCCCGCCCCGTTTGTGGAAAGCAGGGCGTGTGTAGGCTCCCGGACGCTCCCTGTCTCCTGTTCCCACTCCCTGTAGGGCAGGATGCGGCCGCCTTTCTGCCTCATCAGGTGGACGCGGCTTGCGATGAGCGCGTCCGGCCGGGCTATATGCGCCTTCCACAGGCTTTCTATCATGTCACGGCGGTACAGCAGGTCGTCATCGGCGGTCACGATGAAGTCATCCGGGAATTCCTGCATCGCGTAGATGTACTTTTTGTGGGGGCGCAGGTCTCCGCCCACGCATCTGATTTTGAGCCCTTTCCTTTGCAATGCCTTCAATTGCCTGGGCAGGGGAATGCCGTCACAGTCCGCTCCAAGGTACAGGACGATTCTGTCAGGCTTCATCGTCTGCCGCATCAGGGATTTTATGCAGAGATGCAGGGTCGCGAGCCTGGGGGGAAAGCTTGTCAGTGATACGGTTATGGAGAAAGGCCGGGGGCTGTTGTTAAGGGCTTTGCCGATGGGAACGAGAGAAAAGAAGAGCCTCTGGACTGCCCATTTGGCACGGACACGGACGAATCGCCAGCCCCGCCGGAAAAAAGCCCCCGGTTTGCTTAAGCCGGGTATCCTAGGCGCAAGACGGGCAAGGAGTTTTGCCGCATAATATGGAAGGGCGGCCACAGGCGAGCGGAAGACCTCCACATTGTAGCATGAGTCCTCGGTTCCACCAAAGCGGCTCTTGTAGGGCTGCTGCCCCCCGCCCAGAAAGACGGCGGACTTGCCCTTGGCAATCAGACGCTCCAGCACCAGCGCATAGAGGTGGAATCCGGGCGAGAACTCTTCCAGCTCAGGCTCGTATGTGAGGTTTTCAAGGAATACGTCCTGTCCCTGCTCACAGCTGAATACTATGGCGACAAGCCTTTCTCCGGCCGTCCATGTGTATGCGTTTGTGACTTGGTAATGTGAAAGGTATTCGGCAGGGGTCATTCCGTATTCCCTGCCCATCAGCTGCTTTTTGTATGAGAAGAAAGCCTCCACGACAGAAGGGGGGATTGCGTTCCCCTCGTACTCGTTGAACGCCAGTTCTATGCCGCCCAGATGCTCGGAAAGAAGCTTTTCTTCCCTCCGCCTGTTGTAGCGGGACTTGCGGGACATCCGCGCCCACAGCTCATCAGGGCTTGGGGGCAGCTCGACTTTCCAGTGGTTGGTGGGGTGGTTTCGGCAGATGTAGCGACGGCCAATCGGGGCGGTGGAGTATTCCCAGCTTATCCTCCTGACCGGGAAATGGGCAAAGACAAAGGCGCACAGGTGCGAAAGCTCTGCGGGGCTTATCTTGGCAAGGTAAAGCCCCAGCTTGGCCTCATGCCCTTCCACATAAAGGGGAACAAAGCGGCTTGCTCCATCTGCCACAAGCTCCAGAAGCGTATACCTGCCATAAATACTGCCGAACCGGTTGTAGACCACATCGGGGATGACCCGTGAGTCCTCTTCCAGCCCGGCATCCTCCGCCGCGACACGAACCATCTGTTCCTGCCGGTCTCAGCGTCCCCAGGTCATAATCATGTCGTAGTTGTCCTCGCGGACTTCAAAATACTGGTTGTATTCACCACAGGTGGGGCAATATTCGGGAGCCTTCTCCCCGACGACGATATGGCCGCACTTCAGGCACTCCCATATCTTGACCTTGCTTTCCTTGATTTTGGCAGAAGTTTTCTCGTCCTTGAGCATGGCACGGTAACGCTCCTCGTGCCTCTTCTCGATGGCGGCGACCGCACGGAATTTGGCCGCAAGCTCCGCAAAGCCTTCTTCCTCGGCATCCTTGGCAAAGCCAACATACATGTCCGTCCACTCGTGGTTTTCGCCCTCGGCTGCTGCAGTGAGGTTGGCGGTTGTGTCGCCTATGCCCTCAAGCTCCTTGAGCCACATCTTTGCGTGCTGCTCCTCGTTGCCTGCGGTTTTCTCAAAGACTTTTGCGACGGCCTCGTTGCCTTCTTTCTTTGCCACTGCTGAAAAATAGACGTACTTGTTCCTGGCCTGTGACTCCCCGGCGAAAGCGGCCAGCAGGTTCTTCTCGGTCTTGGTTCCTGAATATTTGCCCATAAACGAATCTCCTTACACAAATTTGGCAACCCCTAAAAATGGGACTTGCCCAGTTTTTAGAAATGCCCTTTATCTTTCCATTATAACCTAGAAATTTGGCATAGACAAGGGAGACAGAAACAAAAACACAGGAATCAGTTTTTATGTAATAGGGCTGTTCGGAAACCGGCTTGGCAACGCCGACAGCTTGGCCGCCGGTGCAGTTTCCGGGCGGTCGAATGTACGACTACAAAATGTTCCAATATACAACTACAAAACATTCCAATATACAAGAGCAAAATGTTCCAATATACAAGAGCAAAATGTTCCAATATACAAGAGCAAAATGTTCTAATATACAAGAGCAAAATGTTCTAATGTACAACAACAAAATGTTCTAAT
>JAFTEK010000242.1 GCA_017453705.1 Treponema sp. | reverse complement strand
GTGGGATTGCCTTCTATCCTCTACCTGTGGAAAGTACATGTTCCACGTTCAAGAATTGAAAAAGAGCTGAATTTAAAAGAGGCTTCTATTGCAGAAAGAGAAGTAAGAAACAACACAATTGCAATGATAGCTTTTTATCCATGGAGCATCCTTGCTGTCGGAGGTTTTCTCTATACATTTCTTATGGATATTACGCCTCCGACATTATTTTTTATTGCCGCATTGGTATATCCTTTGCTCTATGCCATCTATAAAATTCTTGATGACAGCTTCAAACATGAGGGAGAGAAAGTTTCTGCAAGAAAGACGTTAAATCTAGAAACTTGTTCCTTGGAAAAACTTATCAAGCTTGAGAAAAGAATACACGCTTCTGATGTGCAGGCGGAAATTGGTAGTCGTTTCTTTCATGGTAAAGAAACCGAGAAAAACTATGAAAATGCACTTGCATGGTATAAGAAATCTGCAGCACAGGGTGATGCTATCGGCCAGTTTAGATTTGGAATGTGCTGCTTCCAGGGATGTGGAACGGAACAGAATGATACGGAATCTTTCGTCTGGTTTGAAAAATCCGCAGAGCAGGGCAATGCAGACGCACAACATATGCTTGGTGTCTGCTATTTGAATGGCTGCGGAACTGAAAAAGATAGCAAGAAAGCATACGAGTGGTTAAAAAAATCCGCAGAACAAGGCAATACCAAAGCCAAGGCGGAATTGGACAAGCTTCCAAAGATGGACGCAGACGACAAGGAGGAAGATTCTGTATGACATGCCGCTATTGTGGATACGAGCTGAAGCCGCAGGGACAGGAGCTGAGAAGCAAGTTTGGACCTGCTTGCAAGGGAAGTCCTTCCGGGAAGCACGTGGCTGTAGCGGACGGTTCGAGCTGCGTGTACTGCGGCAGGCCCGCAAAGCCCATGAATGGAAGCCTGAGGACAAACTACGGGGCGGTCTGCCCCAATTCCCCTACAAAGGCGCACTGCCTGCAGTAGGGGACGAAACGAGAAAAAACAGAGGAGTGTATATATGGATATAAACCGGATGATTCAAATAGCGCAGGACGTAGGCATGGAAGATGTCGCCCAGTCGCTGTGTGATGCGCAGAACCGTTTGCAGGACGGGAATGTTCCCCTCATACTTCCCCTTGTCGGGGAATTCAGTGCCGGAAAGACAACCTTAATCAACTCACTTACGGACTGCAAGCAGCTGGAAACTGCAACCAAGCCGACAACGGCGACCATTTACCAGATATTTTTTGGGAAAGAAGAATGTAAGGCTACCGTTGTCTACGCTGACGGGCGGGAGGAGGTTTTTACGGACATCTCCCAGCTGAAAAATGACACCATAAAGGATGCTTCTGTAGTTTTGGTTGAAGACACCAGCACAAAGGTCCCGTCGACCACAGTCCTTGTGGACACCCCAGGACTGTCTTCCCCCGATGAGAACCACAGACGAGTCCTCATGGATTTTCTTCCCTCGGCTGATGGTGTTCTGCTCACCGTAGATGTGAACCAGCAGGTAACACGTTCCTTGACGGATTTTGCGAAGGACATGGAACTGGCAAAAAGAAGGCTGTATCTTGTCATCACCAAATCGGATACAAAGTCACCAGAAGATGTCGATGCCGCACGGAAGTACATTGCCGAGAACTGCAAGCTTCCTCTTTCACAGGTAGCATGCGTTTCTGCCGCGAACGGGGATGTCCAGGAGCTTTTTGACATGCTGAATGCAATCAGCAACGACAAGTCCAAGATAGTTGCAGATGTGACGGCTCAGCGGGTTGAATCCCTGTCCAAACGTCTTGTCGAAGGAATTGATGAACTCCTTGCGGTCCAGAATCCTGATTCCGAACTCGCAGACAAGATAAAGGCTCAGGAAAAGGAGCTGGACCGTTTGAACCGGAATATAGACAGGCTGGTTGACGATACGCAGGATGGAATAAAAGAAATAGAACGTTCTGTAAATCAGGAGTTCTGCGATACCATATTCAACAAACTCGATGCGCTTGCAGCATCCCATGGGATAGATTTTGACACTCAGGCCAGAATGTCCATCGGAGGAACAGTAACCCTGTATCTCAACGAGTATAAAAACCGCATACAGAATTTGATGTATCAGAACGCACGGGAACGGCGCTCGGGAGAAGACGGAATAAACCTCCGCTCGCTTGAGGAGCTTGACTATAGCGGCCTGAACATATCTGACATACCATACAACATGAACCTGAATACTGTAGGACATGAATATGACGGCATTCTGTCTGGCGGAGCTAAAATCCTCTCTGCGGCAGCTCTGGTCGCTGGAACAATCGCGACGGCTGGTGCTTTGGGTGTAGGAGCTGCAGCTGGTGCGGGTGCAGCTGGTGCCGGTGCTGCCGGAGCCGGGGCGGCAGCCGGAACTGGCGGAAGTGCCTTGCTGACAGGTCTTGCAGGGTCTGCTGATGCCATTGCTGTTGGGGCCGTGAGCATTGCGGCACAACAAAACAACAAGAGGCAGATTCAGCAGATTATGCAGAATGCACCGCAACAGTTCTCCGACAGCCTCAATACGGTGAACAATTTCAACCAGCAGGCTGGTAACCAGCTGGCACAAAAAAAGAACGGGCTTGTCGAAGGGCTTGTTTCCCGCATAACGGATAAAGCCAGCAAGCCCAAACGCCAGAAAGCTGTCAACGATTATATAAGCGACACCCTTGTCCCTGCATTCGAAAACGAAATGAGAAGGGTAAGCAACGAGTTGCTGACTGTAATCCGGAACTCCCTTCATACGGAAGCCCAGGGAACAATAAGCCAGAAGGAACAGGCTTTGGAAACGTTAAAGGCCCAGCTGGAACAGTCCCGTTCTGCGTATGAGGCGCAGATGAAGAAAATCAAGAGCTACAAGCAGGAATTGCTTACACGGTAAAATATTTTAATAAGGAGAAGAATATATGGCTTTTTTTGTTCCGTTTGTTGTTGGGGCTGCATCCGGGCTTGTCGGTTCAAGCTTCATAAAGCTTTCATCGGGAGGAAAATCTAAGACTGCCGCTGATGCTGCGGTTCTCGAAGCCGAGAATGAGAAGCTCCGTACACGCATAAAGGAGGTCTGTATGATGAAAAGGTTCGTTGTCGGTGTCGTCTTTGCCGGTGCTGTGGCCGTGGGCGTGAAGAAGCTCTCGGAGTATGCGGACGGCCTGCCAAGCCGATTAACGGAAGGCTCCGCATGCGCCTGGGACCGGACAGTCCCAATTCCCCCACAAGGGCGCACAGCCTGCAGTAGCGGACGGGCTGGGCGCATCGCGTCCTGCCTGCCCGCTTTCAGTGGACTTTTTGGTTCATCCGTGCTATCCTGTAGTCATGGAAGCGACAAGAAGGTATGAATTCAAGCCCATTGACCAGCTGGTTTTCTCGGACGATTTTATGTTCGGGGCGGTCATGAGCGAGCCGAAAATTTGCAAGGAAGTTCTTGAGCTGCTCCTGCAAATAAAGATTGACCATGTCGGGTATCCGGCTTCCCTTGCGGGAAGCCTATGAGTTTCCGCGTTGCGGAAACTCACGGGAGGCAGACAAATCCGCGACCCGTGCGAGGCGTAAGCCGTAACGTTCACGTCAGTGAACGTGTAGCACGAGGTCGTAACGTTCGCGACAGCGAACGTGTGGAGTGTCAGTCCTACAAGATTGAGAGCATCGGGAAGCGGACGAGGTATTATCAGGCGATGATCGACACAGACAGCCTTCTGAAAGGCGCGGACTACTCGGAGCTTAAGGAGAGCTACATAATCTTTATTTGCCTTGATGACCCGTTCGGGTTCAGGCTTCCGGCCTATACCTTCGAACGCAAGTGCAAGGAGAACGCCTTGGTGGACTTGGACGACAAGACCCACCATGTCATCTTCAACGCGGAGGCTTACGAAAAGGAGACCAACCCCGGCATAAGGGCGTTCCTTTCATTCGTAAGAAACAATACGGCAGGATCAGATTTGACGAGGGAGATTGCGGCTATGGTGCAGACCAAAAAATTCGAGCAGACTTTTATTAATGAGTATCTGGCATGGAACCTTCATGATAAAGATGTGGAAAGACGTGGTCGCAACGAGGGACAGAACACCATCCTTGCCCTGAACAAACGCTTGATAGCTTCTGGGCGAATTGATGACCTGAGCAGGGCCAGCACGGACAGCGAATATCTGGCCCAGCTCCTTAAGGAAGAGGGGCTCCAGACGGAGGCGTGACTGCGAGAAAGGGCGGCTGGGAGAAAAATCACCGGCGGATAGTCGTTGCTGCCCTTTTCCGCCCCTGTTCGGCCTTCTGGGGCCCAAGTGCCCCCGGGTGCGGCAGCCGAACTTGTACATCCTATACCAACGTTATGGCAACACGCTTCCCCAATGCGTGTGCAAAACGTTCAACAGTTGATATGGAAGTGTTGAACGTAGGGTCAAGTGCGTTGTCAACTGCCGTCCGGGTAGTGTGCATCAAGGCTGCGACAGCAGACTTGGAAAGCTTCTGCTTCTCCATTTCTGCC
>JAFTEK010000241.1 GCA_017453705.1 Treponema sp. | reverse complement strand
CGTCGTAGCATTCTAGTTGTACACGGAGGGCTGCTAATACGTCATCCACATTTTCTTGGGTGACGTATTCCCCAAAGAGGTCTTCCTTGTGGACGTTCTTGTCCTCACAGAAAATGCGGTTCAGTATCATGTCGCCAATATGTGCCTTGTAATGGCTTGGATCCAGATAATTTGCCTCATCACTTGTAATCGAGTTAAGGGATGAAAAGTTGTAATATGGTGTGACGGCAGCAAGTTGCTCCAGAAAATCCAAGTAACCGGCCTGGGCAGAAAGCTTAAGCTGGTAGCTGAACATAGGGCTGGAAAAGACAATGAGCCTTATGCCTTTCTCATCACATATAGAAGCTATCTCTTTCATAGCCTCAAGAGCCGCAGGGTAAAAGTAATACTGCATTCCCACAGGAACGCTTTCCGGCTTCTCAAAGTGAAAGCCTGTGTCCATGTCGTATCCTATCCACCAGCCGTAATTATAGAAATTCCTGCGGTATTCAGCGGTGTCATTCTGCTTGTTCTTCATTATTATGGGCAGTGACTTAAGGACTATCTCCGGCTTCATATACATCGAATAAAATGACAAGAACTTTCCGTCTGAGGGGTATGGCCTGTGCATGGGGTCAGAGAAGTGGTCTTTGCCGTCAATCGCGCAGCATACCTCATCGATGTTTATAATAATCATCTTCATCTGGACGCCTGCCTTTAGGAATGTCTTTATGTTGTCCAAGTGCTCCTGCGGTATCCCAAAAGAATATGTCATGTTGTAGACCCTGTAGCCTTCGATATTCTCGCTGTGCAACGCACCGACGCGCGAGGACCCAAAGATGAAAGAATCAAACTTGTCAGGCTCGTCCAGAATGTAAGCGGTCTTTATGAAGTTCTCGTTTGGTTCCACGCCGTTGCGCCTGAGAGCCTTGCGGTGGAATACGTTAAACGGGTCAACGAGCACCGGCCCCAACAGGAACACAAGGGCAACAGGAAGGATGAGAGCGGCAAGCTTGGCAAAAAAAACTTTCATATTATATCAACCGCCTAGAACTGAAAGTAAATGAACTGCACGTCCTCATGCGTCATAAGCAGGGAGAGAGCCACGATGAACACAAGCACGTAGTAGCAGAGCCATCGGACAGGGGCTGGGAATCGTGCGAGAATTTTTCTGCCGTCCTCCCGGCGTGACACAAAGGATGCTGCAAAGAGAATGGCGCAGAGCATTATGGCACGTATAGCCAGCTTAAATCCAAAGCCGCTGACACCCTCGTGCAGCATAAAGGCATCACGGATTATATCCAGCCTCCCGCCTTTCCGCATGGAAGCAAGGCTTACCACAAACTGTGCGGGGGCGGTCACGAGCTTGCCCAATGCAGTGACGGCATCCACCATGTTGTTGGCACGAAAAAAAACGTAGCCAATGTTCACAAGGGCAAATGTCACAAGCACCTGGACTATATGCCAGCTTTTTATCACATGACCGTCCTTTTCCAGTCCCAGACGGCATCTAAGCTTTGACCTGAGCTTCTCTGTGGATATGGAAGTGATGATATATACCCCGTATACAGCTCCCCATGCCACAAAATGCCATGCCGCTCCATGCCATAGGCCTGTCGCAAACCATACACAGGCAAGGGCGACATAGCCAGTCGCTTTCGCAAGCTTTCGCCTGCTCTTGCCGCAGAAAGGCTTGCATATCTTATTGTTCCATGACGCAAATCCCACAGGGTAATACAGGTAGTCTCGGAACCAGGAGCCAAGGCTTATATGCCATCGTCTCCAGAATTCGGGAATGGAAGAAGAAAAATATGGGTGGTCAAAGTTCTTCATCAGGCGGAACCCCAATACTTCCGCGCAGCCGATTGCGATATTTGAGTAACCCGCGAAGTCCGCATACACCTGTACGGCAAAGAAGAAAGTCGCAAGGGCAACGGCACAGGCGGGTGCGTCAGCGATATTGCCGTATATGCCGCTGACATAGGGAGCCAGACTGTCAGCAATGATGACCTTCATGAACATACCCCAGGCGGCAAGTTTAAGCCCGCCTGTCACACGCTCGTAGTCAAATCCATAATCACACTTGAACTGGGGCAGGAGATTTTCTGTACGCTCTATAGGCCCTGCTACCAGCTGGGGAAAGAAAGTGACGAACAGAGCGTAAGTGACAAAATTGCGTTCCGCTTTCACGGTAGCCCGGTATACATCTATGGAGTAGCCCAAGGCTTGGAATGTATAGAACGAAATACCCACCGGCAGGGCGAACGACAAAAGGCGGAAAGGTTTTGTTCCGGCAGAAAAAAGACCTGTCACTGTATTGGCTGAGAGCGCGAACCAGTTGTAATATTTGAAGAAGAAAAGTATGGCGAGGTTGCTCAAGAGGGAGAGGACTAGGATGGGCTTCTTCCTTGCAGGATATTTTTCCATGCCCAGACCCGCGAAATAAGTGATGCACACCGAGATGAGGATGAGCGACAGATACGCTGGATTCCAGCAGGCATAGAAAAAGAGGCTTATGGCAAGCAGGAATACTCTGGTGACAGAATTCCGCTTTATCAGTCCGGAGCAGATAGAGTAGCCCAGACAGACAAGCGGAAAGAACAGCCAATAGGCAACGGAGTTAAAAAGCATCCTAGCCCTTGGCCGCCAGAATCAAATCCACCATCTGGCCGACGTTCTTCATACCCGTCACGTCCTTCATGGCAAACTTCCTCCCGAACTCATCCTGCACAGCGTTAATCAGGCTGATGTGCATAAGGCTGTCCCAGCCTTCCACATCGGAAGCCGTCGTAGAGTCGGTCAGCGTAATGGAGTCATCATCAAATATGTCACGGAAGACTTCATTGAGCTTCTTAAAAATTTCGTCACGGTTCATCGCGGTCTCCCTTGAGCCAGTGCAAAAGTCGGTTACTTTTGCCCTGGCTCACGAGGGCCTCATTGCATTACGGCCCTCGCAGATTAATTTTGACCAGTTTCAAAGAGTCCATGGCAACACGTTGCCTGGGACTTTTGAAACTGCCTCCTCTGGTTAAAGAGTTCCCAGGGTAAGGAAAGCCTTGTAGCCCTCATACGCCTGGCAGATGTCCTCTTTGGACGTAATCTCCCAGGGGGCATGCATGGCAAGCACTGAAACTCCAGCATCCAGCACGAACATGCCGTACTTGGCGGCCAGGTAAGCTATTGTTCCGCCGCCGCCCTGATCCACCTTGCCCAGTTCTGCCATCTGGTAACGGACGTTGTTATTGTCCAGAACCGCGCGGAGCCGGGCGATAAACTCCGGCATGGCATCGCTTGCGCTATACTTGCCACGGCTGCCAGTGTACTTGTTGAACACAAGGCCGCCCCCAAGGAATGAAGCGTTGTCGCGGTCATAAAGGTCTGCGTTCTGGGGGTCATAGGCTGCGTTCACATCGCTTGAAAGCATGTAAGAGCTGTTCAGGCAGCGGCGGACAGAAAGCTCCGAGTAGTCGCCAAGCCGTGAGACAAGCTCTGCTACAGCGTTCTCCAGAAAGTGGCTGGCCATGCCTGTCGCTCCGACAGAACCGATTTCTTCCTTGTCCACGCACAGGCAGCAGTTTGTCCTAGAACCCGCGCTGCTGGCAAAAAGGGCGACCGCAGATGTATATGCACATGAGCGGTCATCCTGTCCGTATGCCAGAATAAGAGAGCGATCCAGCCCAAGGTCGCGGGACTTTCCTGCAGGAACCACCTCAAGCTCTGCGGAAGCAAAGTCCTCTTCCTCTATGCCGTACTTGTCCTTGAAAATCTTGAGGACATCTTTCTTGGCCTTGTCTTTCTCTTCTTTTTTATCTTTGTCCTTGTTCCCTTCATTCATATCTTTCTTAGGGGGAATTTCGCTGCCTAAAATCAGATCCAGACTCTCACCGTTCACAAAGTCGGCGACGGTCTCCTTCATCTGCTTCTGTGCAAGATGGGGCAGGATGTCGCTTATGACAAACACGGGGTCAGCATCATCATCGCCAATGCGGACGTTGACCGTCTTGCCGTCCTTCAGGCAGACCACGCCATGCAGGGCAAGGGGCAGGGTGAGCCACTGGTACTTCTTGATTCCCCCATAGTAGTGGGTGTTAAGATAGACCAGAAAATCCTTCTCATAAAGGGGATTCTGCTTGACATCCAATCTGGGGGAATCGATGTGCGCCCCAAGGATGTTCATTCCATCCTCAATGTTGCCCGTGCCGATGTTGAACAGGGCGACAGCCTTGCCGAACTTGCTTATGTAAACCTTGTCCCCTGCCTTGAGGGACTTGCAGTCCTTTATGTCCTTGTAACCTGCTGCCTTTGCGTCCTCTATGATTCTGGCGCAGCACTCGCGCTCTGTCTTTCCATAATCCAAAAAGGCCTTGTAGCCGTCTATAAGCTTCTCGTCCATGATTGGACAGTATATAGAAGAAAATGGATTGTTTCAACCAGAGTGTGCAGGTGCCACGAGCCTGCAAGCGGAAGTTTCAAAGAGCCCACGGCAATCTCTAAAAACGGGGTTTGCCCAGTTTTTAGAGATGCCCTTGTGCTTAATCCACCAACAGGACGCTGCCGAACACGCCGGGGTTCATGTAGCCGGTGCCGTTGGCATCGTACCAGTTGAGCGTCCCCGTGCGGCTGCCCGAAGCGTCCGCGTCGTTTATCTGTAGGTCAAGCCCTATAAGAAGCCCGGCCTTTGCCCTTATGTCCGTCCACTTGAACGAGGCCGCGACCTCATAGCCACCCGAGACAAGGCGGGCTTGGCTTGACATGTTGGACTGGATGCACTTCTCTCCGTTAAAGCTCGTCACATTCTTGCAGCTGATGCGGTACTGCTTGTCATCGGCCTGGTAGCTTTCAGACTTGGCGTTGTTCTCGTCTATGAAGACCTCAAGCGAGTCCTGCTGCCATGCGTCTGCATTGGCTGTGTTTATCACGCTGTCCTTAACCTTTGCAAGCACGTAAAGTGCCTTGTCGTCCCAGAGCATCCTCACTTCCGCGTCAGCTTTAGCTCCGTTCCGCACTTGCAGCGTGACAGGGCTTGCCTTGTTCCACGTGCTGTCGGCGAAGTCCAGCGAGGGGCTGCCCCGTTTGACAGAGGCGAAAGGCCTTATCTCCGCCTTGGCATAGAACTTGGAGCTGCTGTCCTGCTTGTTCTTGAAGTCGTTGAAGGAGCTTATCTCGCTTCCGTGCTCGTAGCGGAAGTCTATCTTGATGTCGCGTGAGACGGAAAGCCCCGCCACGTCCACGGAGAGGAGCTTGCCGGCCGCTTGTCCTGCCGCGATTGACGCGGACTTTATGCCCTTGCCGTCATCGATGAACATCGCAAGCTTGTCCGTGCCTGCAGGGCTGCCTGTCACGCTTGCCTTGGCGATGATGCTGCCGTCCTTCCAAACCGGGCGGAACTCGGCCTTAACGCCGCCAGCCTGTATGGTGTATGGGCGGGCATGGGAGAAGTCCTTTCCGTCTCCAGAAAGAACTGTCACGGTCTGTATGGCCGGTTCCAGCTTGTCCGCGTCCGCGAACGCCCAGAATGAGGGCTTGGCTTTGTAGTTGCCGTCAAAGAGCAGGGGGCACTGCGTCTGCTTTCCGTTCGCGCCTCCGCCCACGCTGGACGAGGACTGGAGCCATGAGTAGGGGTCGGTGACACCCCAGAATACGATGCCCTCCACGTTTATTCCCGGCTCCTTGTCCAGCTCCACGAGCTTGTCGTATATCGCCTTGTAGCGGTATGCCTGCCTGTTGTATTCCTCGTCAAACTTCTTGCCGTCGAAGGAGGCGCTTGCCTTCATGTCGAATTCCGTAATCATCACGCTGGGGACGACTTCTGAATAGGCACGGACTGCGGCCTCAAGCTGGGAGATTGACGGGGAGTCCAGGTTGTAATGCCCCTGCATTCCCATTCCGCTTATGCGGGTTCCGTCGGCGGACTTGACGGCCTTGAGCAGCTCGACGATTCCCTGTACCTTCTGGGGGCTGCACTCGTTGTAGTCGTTGTAATAAAGCTCCAGAGAGGCAGGGGCGTACTTGTTTGCAAAGCGGAACGCATTTATGATGAACTCGTTGCTGCCGTAGACGTGCCACCAGCTGGACTTGCTTCCGTGGGTGGAGTCGGACAGCTTGTCGCCGCCGGATTCCGTGTCCGTGCGGTAGCTTCCTGTCGCATCGCTGACCGCCTCGTTCACCACGTCCCAGCCGTAGAAGAGCGGGCCGTACTTCTTGCCTGTGGGCGTTGACTTGTCCGTGTAGTATGTGAGCATGGTCTTGATGTACCATTCCAGTCGGGTGTTCATCTCGTCCTTGCTGACATAGGCCTTGGCCGCATCGTAGTCCTTGTGGAAGAACCACTCAGGTGCCTGTGAGTGCCAGACCAGCACGTGGCCGCGGACTTTCAGCTGTTTGCCGGGGTTTGCCTTGTTCCATGCGGCAATCTTGTCCAGGAGGGCATCGGCACGGCTGTGATCCAGCACAGGAACGGTGATTTCCCTTCCGTCAAGGCTGTCCGTCGTAAGCCCGATGGGAGTGCGGTTGCCGTCATGGTAGCCGTTCATTGCGTCCATCTTAAGCTCGTTGCCCAGCGTCACCGCGTTGAAGTGCTTGAAGAGCAGATCCATGTAGAGCTGGTCGCCCGCCTCGGCTCCTGTCATCGCTCCCCCTACGTAGACCTTCCTGCCGAACCCCTTGCGTGAGCTAACAGCGTCCTTCAGGCTCACTATGTTTTTTTCGATAGTCTGTGCGACACTCTCATCCGGGGCAACCCTGAACTCGTCTATGCAGTAAGAAAGACCTTCCGAGCCTGTAAGCTGGAACTGCACCTGGTCATGCGGGTCAGCAAGGACAAAGCTTCCTGTCACCAGCTGCCACTTGTCGCTGAGCGTGGTTTTCTTGTCAGGGCTGACCGTGGCAGTGTCCACCTTGGACCAGTCCTGCACCGCCCCGTTGACGACGAGCGAGACGGTTCCTGTTTTGACCTCGCTTTCAGGAGCAACTTTTATATAGTAGGAATATGAGTAAGTCCTGCCGCCTTCGATGATGGAAGCCACATCCTTCCAGGCGAACTGGCACTGGGCTTTGTTTCCGCCCTCGGACAGGGCTTTGGCGTAGTAGCTGCCGCAGGAGGAGTCCGGCTGTCCGCCTTCCTCGTAGGAGACCCGGAGCAGGTTCTTGTGCGACCAGTTCGTGTCGCTCCACCAGTACAGGCCGCCGTCTCCGTCCGCCCCCTCGAATCCGCAGTTGTAGTTGTCAAGGATGTTCTGGCTTATAACACGTCCGCCCTTGGCGGCCTTTCCACCTGCCGAGCCGTTTCCCATGCTCTCGCATGAGGCAAGAAGCATGGCGGCTGTAAGTGCCGCCACCGTCACATATAAAGCAGTCTTTTTCGCTCTTATCATAATACTGTCAATTATATATGCCGTCTTGCAAAAGCGGTATAAGGAAAAACACCGCATCGGGTTAAAACACTGTGTCAATTTGTTATAAGTTGCTTTCTATGAAGTCTCCAATCTCTTTTAAAAGGGCAGCTTTCACCTTTTCTTCGGAGAAGTCAGCAAGGCGTTCCGTTCCGTTGTCAATTAAAGTATCCCGGAGCTTTGTGTCTGTCATAAGGCGGTCTATGGCCTCCGCTACTATCCCTGGCTCCTTGTTTTTGAGCAAAAGACCGGCTTTCCCCAGAGTCTCCGTTACCGCGCTGGACTTGTATGCGATTATTGGCAGCCTGTAGTGCATGGCTTCGAGCAGGGGCACGCAAAAGCCCTCATGTTCGCTCATGCACAGGAATACATCTGCCAGGCGGTAGTAGGATGCTTTCTGCCTGTCGCTGACATGGCCTGTGAAAATCACATTGTCAAGCCCTATTGCGGCAGGGTATTCCCTTATGGCTATGCCGTAGGCCGAGTCTTCCATCCCTCCGCCCACGATAAAAAGGCGGCTCTTTGGATTTATGTGCCTGTGATAATAAGAGAAGCTGCTTATGATGTCCTGCTGCCTTTTGTTGGGTGAAATGCGGCCGACAAAAAGGATGTTCGTGAATCCGTCGTCATTGTAGCGGGATAGCAGTTCTTGGTCGTAGTCTTCATCTCCTGTGTCCGCGAATTCCGCAAGGTGGGGAAAGATATGTATGGGGCAGCTGTATCCCAGTTTCTCCAAGTCGCCTTTGTTGTAATTGGATGCGGTAAGGCAGAGGGAGGGGATTGAATGGATTTGCCGGACTTGCTCCAGCCCCTTTTTGCAGCCCGCAGCGGACTCAAATTCCCCATATTCTTCGAGCATCTGGGGAGGAGTGATGTTGTGCCAGACAAAAATCTTCTTTCCGTTGAGTTTGTTGAGCTTGAGCAGATAGTCCCATTTGTAGGCTATGTGGCATAGGATTATGTCCGCGTTGTCAGCATAGTTGTCAAGACAGTCCACCTTCGGGATGCCCAGCTCATATACGCGATTGTCTATGTTGGCGGCGAAGATGGCCGCGTTATATCCAGCATCCAGCAGGGTCCTGTGGATGGCAAGGCAGTCGTTCCCTATCCCATCCCCGTATTTCAGGGATTCCAAAATCTGTACGATGCGGATTCTTCCCGGACTGGTTCTTTTCATTTTTGTTCTTCCAATTTTTTTATTTTTGCTTGCAGTGACTGGATTGTCTGCCTGTTCTGCTCAAGGAGTTTTTCCATCTTTATTATATGATTGAACAGCAGCTGGTTTGAGTCCAGGACAAGGGAGTTGAATTTCCTCTGGTTGTCGAAATTCTTGAGGAACAGGAACTTGTTTGCCCGTCGGATGAGCCGCCTTATGAACAGGGTAAGTCCCTTGCTGTCCAAGTCAAAGTAGTAGTCTATGTCCTTGACTTGGGCGGCTTTTTCCATGCGGGATTGGACGATTTTTACATATATAGAGGGGAAGAATTCTTCAAACGGCAGGGGCTGCTCCTCCGTAATCTTCCGCCTGGCTGCGCTTTCTTCCAGTTCCCTGTTCAGTGCGTCAAAGTCTATGTCTGTCATAAGCCCTTAAAGAAACGCTGGTTAACCGGCATTTCCCATCAAAGTTTCGTAACCCTTTGTGCTACGAGATTTTGCGAATTTTGGAGTTAAAAGGGGGACTTCCCGCTAGGGAAGTCCCTATTTCCTTAAAGGTAACATATTTCTGGCATAAAGAAAAGGAGCAAAATGTTTCAATGTAACGCACTTGTTTTGTTCAACAATGTACAGCTACAAAATGTTCTAATGTACAGCTACAAAATGTTCTAATATACAGCTACAAAATGTTCTAATATACAGCTACAAAATGTTCTAATATACAGCTACAAAATGTTCTAATATACAACTACAAAATGTTCTAATGTACAACTACAAAATGTTCTAATATACAACTACAAAATGTTCTAATCTTTCACGATGAAAGATTAGATGGTGAGAATTTGTAAAATAGTGCAGTTTGGATGGCGAAAACTTGTAAAATAGTGCAGTTTGGATGGCGAAAACTTGTAAAATAGTGTAGTTTGTGCTATGATTTCTTGTAAAATAGTGCAGTTTGAGTGGCGAAACCTTGTAAAATAGTGCAGTTTGTGCTATGATTTCTTGTAAAATAGTGCAGTTTGAGTGGGGGATTTATGGATAAGCGCATATTGGAGACGGTGTTTTTAGAGCAGAAAGAGGAATTCCAGCTTATGATGTCCAGGAATCTTGTTTCCCGCCCGGAGGAAGCACTGGTTAACTTGGACTCCCATCTCGCTCAGGTCGTTATAGGTGTAAGGCGTAGCGGCAAGTCCGTCCTGTGCTGCAACGTGCTTAAGAAGGCGGCTGTGCATTTTGCCTACATGAACTTTGACGATGAGCGGCTTTATGAGCTTACCGGGGCAGATTTGAACGATGCTCTTCAGGTTCTGTACAAGATATACGGTGATTTTACCCACTTGTTCATCGATGAAATTCAGAACATCCCGGAATGGTTCCTGTTTGTCAACAGGCTGCTAAGAAATGGAATGCATATCCTCATTACAGGGTCTAATGCCAAGCTTTTGAGCGGGGAACTGGCCACTCACCTTACAGGAAGGCACACGAAGATAGAACTGTTCCCGTTCTCTTTTTCCGAATTCTGCGACTTCAAGGGGGTGGACAAGGAGTCTCAGACTACGAAGGCTGTTGCGTTCCGCCGCTCTGCTTTTGATGCCTATCTGTCATCAGGTGGCTTCCCTGAGCTTCTTTTGGCACCGGATGACAGCAATTACATAGACACGCTTGTTAAGAATATCCTTGAGGCGGATGTAAAGCGCCGCTACAAGATACGGTTTGACTCTGTGCTTAACAGGCTTGCCTGGCACATAATGAACGTTGCTCCTGCCACTGTTAATTACACTGACTTGCAGAATATCCTTTCTCTTAAGTCCGTGCATACTGCGGAAAACTATGCGCTCTATTGCAAGAATGCTTATCTTTTTCAGGGGGTGCAGCGTTATTCGTTCAAGAGTAAATTCCGCATGACGAATGAAAAATTTTATTGCGTGGATGTCGCATTGATGAATCGGCGGGAGAATGCCTTTGCAGGGGCTAATCTTGGCTGGAGGCTGGAGACTATTGTTTTTATAGAACTGCTCAGAAGAAGCAGACCCTGTTTTCAGGATATCTATTACTATTCAGACCGCTCTTGTGAGGTGGATTTTGTAATCTGCTCACAGAACCGTCCACTGTCGCTTTACCAGGTCAGCTACGACATCTCGAATGATAAAACAAGAAAGAGGGAGCTGAATTCTCTTATAAGCTGTGCTGAGAAGATAAAATGCCGTGACCTGTGGCTCATAACAGACCACGAATATGCGGATTTGTCTGAGAAAGGTTATGAAATAAAAGTTCGCCCGGCATACGACTGGGTTCTTCATAATGATTAGACCTGAGCGGAAATGTAGTTTCCTAACAGGTCTATTGGCCCTGCATGGTTGCTTTAGGTGCTTTTTAAGGTGGCTGGCTTTTGCAAGCGACTTTTGCAGGCGACTTTTGTAAGCGGCTCGCTTTTCTTTTTGTATGTTGAAAACTTCCCACCCTTTTGTTATAGTTTTCAATATGCGTGGGCAGTTCATTACAAAGCGGATGGTGGCTTTAAAAAAGGTTTCGGGGCTAAGTGATGAGCTTTTTTACCTGCTGGTTGCACTTGCCTCCGCATCCTTGTTCTGCGCGATATATGGTGTTCATGTCCTTAATCCTGTCTATGTGGACTGGTGTATGTCAGGCGGGGACTTGCCCCAGCATTATCTGGGATGGGTTTCTTTTCGTAATTCGCCCTGGCTTTTTCCCCTGGGAATGACACGGGAGCTGACATATCCTATTGAGACATCAGTTATTTTCACGGATTCCATACCACTTCTTGCCCTTCCATGCAAGCTCCTGAGCCCTTTGCTCCCAAGCAATTTCCAATATTTTGGGCTTTGGGGTATCTCCTGTTTTATCCTGCAGGGGCTTGTTTCTGCGAGGATTCTGCGGAGGGTGTTTGCGGACAGGTTGCGCCCGTTCTTTGGAGCTTTGATTTTTGTCCTGTCACCAGTTATGATATGGAGGATGTACATCCAGACATCATTGGCTGGGCATTGGATTTTGCTATTGGCGTTTGACGCTTTTTTGAATCCCCCTAAGCAGGCAAAGAAGGAAAACTTTCTTTGGGGGGCTTTTGGTCTTTTGTCATCCACGGTTCATATCTATTTTGTCGTAATGGATTTGTTCTTTTTGATTGCCTGCTGTATTAGGAGATTCCTTTTGGAGGATAAAAGGGATGCCTTTATAAAGTCTGCCCTTCAGCTTTTGTCTTTCTTTATGCCAGCTTTGCTTGCTGTCTTTTTGCTCGGCGGCTTTTCCACGTCAACGGTTTCAGCAGCTGACGGATTGCTGGGGGAATCGAGCATGAACTTGAACGCCTTGTTTAATCCCCAGGGCTGGTCATGTATACTTAAAGACCTTCCGACAAGCAGCTTTTGGCAGTTTGAGGGCTTTGCGTATATTGGCGCAGGGGTGATATTGCTTCTTGTCTTGGTGGTTTTCCAGACTGCTTTCCTTGTTTCCATAGAATCTGCGAGGGGCAGGTGGAAAGAATGGCTAAAAGCTGGTCTTCCTGTCCTTCTCATCTTTGTCGCAGCTTTTGTTTTGTCCCTTTCGCATGTTGTTACGCTGGGAGACAGGGTGCTGTTCACGATTCCTCTGCCTGGCAGGATAAAAAAGCTGTTGAGCATATTCCGCTCGACAGGTCGATTCTCATGGATACCAGTGTATATCATCCTTGTCGCTATATTCAAATCTTTGGCTGCATTCCAAAGAAAACAGCTCGTGTCTGTTGTCCTTGTTGTGGCCTTCTTGTTCCAAGGCTATGATTTGCATGATTACTTGAAGGGAAAGCGTAAGAATTACAATCAGATTAAACATTACTCCGCCGCATTTCTTGAAAGTGAATCATGGAAAGCAGTCTCCGATAATGAAAACATCAGGCATCTTTATTTTTGCAAGGGCTTTCCTCTTTCTGATATGTATGCGATTGCAAAGATGGTGCTTGAAAACAAGAAGACGATGAACCGTTTTTATCTTGCACATGAGATTAATGAGGTCTTTGATACAAGTTTTAGAGACTGTGCAAAAAAACTCAGTGGGGATTCTGTATATATTTTCAATAGGGACAACGAAGTGTTTCCTTCTTTGTATAACTTATATTATTACTACGGGGGGGGGTACTTACTGGGTTTCACCTCACCTCAATCGGGTTTGGAAGAAGTAAAGGTCAGTCCTCTTTGGTGCTATAAGTTTTCGTCAGGGCAAAACTTGCGTGATGGAAGAGACGAGGATGGAAAACGCATACTACAGCCGGGAGGTCTTTCTTATGGCCCTTATGTTGCCCTTCCCGCTGGTGTGTATTCTGTGGAAATAAAAGGAAAGGGGCTG
>JAFTEK010000240.1 GCA_017453705.1 Treponema sp. | reverse complement strand
GCCCTGCCGGGGTAGGTTCGGTGAAAGGCTTTCCATCGCTCTCCTTTAGCTACTCCCGCTCAAGCTCCATCATTATCGCTGTCGCAACGGTCTGGTTGCAAATTCGCATGAAGCAGTCGTCGCCATCCGCATAGCCAAGAAGGTTTGCGCTTCCATACCATAGAATCTGCTCGTCGATGACGGCGACGCGCTGTGAGAGCCCTTCTTTTTGTAGCACCGTGACTCCCGCTAGCTCCAAAAGCTGGACCACGGCCTTGTTCTTGTCGATGGCGGAGGTGTTTTCGGCCGGAGTATCCCTCGTCATGACGGAGACCTGCACGCCCCTGCCTACAGGCGGCTTGAGGAAGGGCAGCGCCTCCTGGACGGCTGCCTTTGACAGATAGGGGCTGGAGATGAATACCTGCCTTTGGGAGGAGGCGCAGTCTGCCAGGAAGGTCTGCCGGTAGTCATCCGAGGAAAAGAGAGTTCCCTCCTGTGACATCCCCTGCTTTGAACCGTTGCCATCGGCATCTTCGGACTGCGGCTTGACGGTGTACCCAAGCTGGTTGTAGCCTTTGAGCCTCTTTTGGTGCATTTTCTCCAGCATGGGGACGCGGAAATCGATGTAATCGTAAATCTGGACTTCATCCTTCCCATCGTAGTTGCGGTGTAGCCGTCCGCAGTACTGCGAGAGCGTTCCCTTCCATGAGAAGGGCATTGCCAGAAACAGCGTGTCGAGTCTCGGTAAGTCAAAGCCCTCGCCAATGTATTTCCCCGTGGCAAGGACGATAAGCGTTTCGTCCTCTGGAACTGCAGCAAGCTTTTCAAGCAACTTGCGCTTTTGCTTCTGGGTTCCCTTGCCCGTTATGACGATAACGTTCCGGGCTGTGTCTTGCAGTTTCTGGGCAAGGGCTGAAATGTGTGACACCCGCTCGGAAAGCACGAGCGGAGTCTTGCCTTCCTTGACGGCATCTGTCACATCGGCGGCTATCATGCCGTTTCGGGGTTCATTTTCCGCCAGTTCCTGATAAATCTTTGCTATGGAAGGACTTTCTTCAAAATCGCTGATAGGTTTGAAAGTCGTAAAGCGTGGAATGAGATAGCGGTAGAAGTTCTGCCGTTCGGTCATGGACTTCGTGTCCGTAGCATAGCGTACCGGGCCGCACTGCATGAAGATGATGGGATGATGGCCGTCCCGGCGGACGGGCGTTGCGGTCAGACCGTAAACGTAACGGGCAGGAACCGATTTCAGCACCCGCTCGAAGTTGAACGTCGAGACGTGGTGGCATTCGTCGACGATTACCATGCCGTATTCGTGGGGCAGGGGCTTTACGACCGTCTCGTTCGTTTCCTTGTCGGTATCCGTGAGGGACTGGAGGAGCGCGATGTCTATGACTCCCGTCGACTTGTCTTTCCCGGCGGCTATCGTCCCTGCCTCGACCTTCAGAAATCGCAAAACGGCGTTTTTCCATTGTTCAAGGAGCGCATGCGTATGGACCAGAATCAAGCTGCTCGTATTCCTGCTTGCTATGAGAGCCGTCGCAGTGACCGTTTTTCCGAATCCCGTTCCTGCCGAAAGGATTCCCGTGTCGTGCTCAAGCAGGGCGGACAGGGCTTCCTGCTGGTCCTCCCGTAGTTCGCCTTCAAACGAAAAGCCCTGCTTTATGCCCGTGCTCCTCCTGTCGGAGACGGTACAGAAGACGTCCAGTTCCTCCAGAAGGCTCAAGATTCTGTCCGCCGAGCCACGGGGCAGGACAAGCTCATCTTTGTTTTCCGCCGAACAGTCGATGTAGCGTGGCTTGTTCCAAAGGGGAAGCCTCATGCGCTCCGCCTGGTAATACTCCGGGTTCTGGAAGACCGCTGTCCGCCGGAACGCGCCCAAGGCCCGCTCGCTTATGCCGTTCTTCATGACGTGGAGCTGGCTGTTTAGGACTATCTGCACTTCGGTCCCGAAGTCTGATTTGGAAAGCACTTCCAGCGAAGACTTTACTGGCTTTTGCCTTGCAATTTCCGCTTCTGCCGGAGATTCGGGCGGGGGGTCAATCTGATACTTCCGTTGGAGCGAGCTTATAAGGGGCTGCAGGTCGTCTTTTGTAAGCTTTCTGCATGAGGAAAGGAAGCCCCACTGGTCTGGGTAAGGCGTGAGGTCATCATTGACAAAGACTGAATGCCCCTGCCGTACGGCCTGTCCTTGCAGCGGCAGCGCGATAAGGTTCCCATAGCCACCCTTGGGCATGGTTCTCTGGTTGGGAAACATCCGGTCAAAGGATGAGAAGGGCATTGCATGCCGTCCGCACATCGTAGCATGCAGGACTGCGCTCCCCAATTCCCGGGCGAGCTTTGCCGGAACTGGCTCAGTAAAGAAGAACCAGACGTGCGCCCCGTTCCCGGAACGCGAGATTTCCACGGCGCAGGGTAGCCCGTTCTGCGAGCAGACTGTACGTACCGCGCGGATATCGGCCTTCCAGTTCTCCTCATCGAAGTCGAGTGCCAGGAAGCAGCACGTTTCATCGGGGCGCAGCGCGTACATTCCGACGATATCGCGGCAAAGCGGATCCTTGCCAGCCAGATGGTTGAAGAGGTAGGTGTCCGTAAGCTCCGCCATGTCACGATTGGGGCACTGGGAGCAGGGAACCTGCTTCATATTGCACGTGCCGGAGGCCCATTTGTTCTTGCAGACAGGGGAATAGCCGCTGGCTCCCGTCTTTGTGTTGTGCCAGCGGAGGGCAAACACATCGGTTCTGGAACAGAAGAGCGAACGGAAAAGTGCGATTTTCTCCGGGACTCCGCTGGATTTTGTCACGGGCGGAAACATACGTTCAAGTTTGCGTTCAAGGGGGGCTTCGTTCTGGACTTGAGGCTTGTTTTCCGGTTTGCTTTCCTGCAGAACTGCAGGTTTCCCTCTGGGCAGGAGCTTCTGCATCGATTTTGCGAATGATGCATTGAAGAGCGTCTCCCTTTCAATCAGGCGGATCAGCTCGTCCTTGGAGAGGGAAGAAAGGTATTCATTCAGGGAAAGCGGTTCTGGCATCTGTCGTTCCATGCCCAGTTTGCATAAGCATTATGCAGCAGTGGCGTAATTCACGACGGAGAGCTCCTGTACGTGCTGCTTTGCAGAGGCAATGATTGCCTCAAGACGTTTTACGACATCGCCTGTAAGGTGTATTTCATCGCATGTCTCGCATTTATAGCAGGGAATGTTTCGTATCACAAGAACGCCGCCTTCAAGCTCTATGGCCTCCGTGGTCGTGCTTTCGTACGTGTCATTTCCACACCTCATGCATTTCATTTTACTGCCTCCTTCCTTGTTTTAAGGTCTTGGCTCCATTTGTCGGGATTTGGAACATAAGCCGTAATCAGGTAAATTTTACCAGCATTCATACTGACAACTACATGGATATATGTGTTTTGAAGCGAGATTCCAAGTATCAGGCAGCTGGGAAATGGGAAGTCTTTAGGATACTGCTCGATT
>JAFTEK010000239.1 GCA_017453705.1 Treponema sp. | reverse complement strand
TTACAAGCAGGACATTGCCAACAAGGCTGTCGTGTCCGACTGTATCGGCGGCTGCAAGGGCTATGCCTGGACAAACGGCGGTCAGGGTGTGCTGGAAGCCATCGGGACGGATAAAGCCATCACCAGCAAATATGGCTCCAACGGGTGTCCGGACAAAGGCGCGAACAGCATGTTCTCCTGGGCAAAAAAGAAAGGCATGGACTGGGGCACTATCGACACCCTGCCGGAGATCCCTGGTCTGGCGCTGTACAAGGACGGTCATGCCGGGTATTACATCGGCAACGGCTATGCTGTGGAGTGGCAGGGCTTCAGCTGGGGCTGCGATGTCAATAGGTCGGGGCTTTGATATTGTCTCCACCCCTTCCCTTGCCCCGCACCGTACGTGCCACTTTCATGGCGTACGGCGCTCCATCTAACCATCAGACATTGTTATCTTACGCTGGTACTTTCAGATTCATTTATGCTTCCACTCTTTTCAGAAACTCTCAGAGTATCTGAAATTTCCGGTATTTCCTGTATTTATTTATGGCCTTAAGTGCGTTTTGTCCAATAGGAATTCCGATGAGCATCGATCTTGCCATGTCGGGGTCAGGTTCATTGATTATCCCTGCAGCAAGCACACTTACCAATGTGAGGTTGCGGTACCTGCTGACATCTTTTCCCATATGCGGGTTTTTGCGGAGAACGACAACACCACCCATTTCTAATGGGGTCCCAAAGATGGAGCACTTGCCTTTTTGGGCAGAGAATGCAGATATTCTGTTGTCTGCTTCCTCTACAGGCATGTTGGGTGGGCTGCTTCTGGCCAGCCATTGAAGGATAGCCTCGGGCGCTCCCAGTTTGATCTTCAACAACGCTCTTCCACTTTCTGTGTAATTACAGAGCTCTCTGTTTGGCATCATAGCATTTCTGGCTTTCACGTACCCGATGGGATGAATCATATATCCGTGCAGGTATCGCACCTGCTTGCTTTTAACGTATCTCATATCGGTTTTGGAGGGCTTGAAATCCTCCGGAGGTTTATTCTTAAGTCCTTTTATTCTATTGTGCATTCGTAATCTAAGTTCCCTTTGGATATCCTGAAAGTCTGTGCTGATTTGAGATGCCAGTGAGTAGTAGTTCTGCATGCCTTCAACCACACTGTTATAGAACTGAACGGCATATTTTGCCTTGCTCTCAGGAACGTTGATCAGTTTGTCTGCCTCCTCTGCCAGACTTTGTTTTAGCCGCTTCAGAGCCTTTGGTTTGACTCTAGAAGTAGTTGTCCATTCCCGTTTCCTGGACGGTTTTTTGGGGCTGATATTTGCCTTCCGATTTGCCACCTTGAGCTCAAGACCAAGGAATTCAGTATAGTTGCGCTTCAGGTCGGTTATCCCTGATTTTTCAGGACTTGTCTCCAGCTTCAGGTTCTTCAGGAGCCATTCACTGGTTTCGTCCAAAATTGCTTCTGCATCCTTCCTTGTGCGGCAAAATAGCTTGAAATCGTCTGCATATCTTACTATGTGTACTTCTCGCAGCTTCTGCTTGCGGAGCACCTTCCATTTATTCGTTGATACTTTTTCCTCTTTAATGAAGGGGTGCTCTTCCCATTGATTAGCTATCCACCAGTCCAGATCATTCAGGACGATTAATGACAGCAGAGGCGACAGAATCGCGCCCTGTGGTGTTCCTCGTTCTGGATGAATCTTCGTACCGTCAGCCAGTATAATTGGGGCTTTGAGCATTGCATGGATTATTGCCAGGAGTTTCTTGTCGTGTATCCCCATTTTCCAGAGCTGCCTCATAAGACATCCGTGATCCACAGTCTCGAAAAAAGATTTTACATCTTTATCGGAACGTTCCGATAAAGATGTCAAAGGCTTTTTCGACAACGTAAATCACGAATGGCTGATGAGATTCCTCGAAATGGACATAGCGGACAGGAGATTTCTCCGATACGTGCGCAGGTTTCTTTTCGCCGGGGTCATGGAAGAAGGCAAGTACGCTGAAAGCGACAGAGGAACGCCACAAGGGGGACTAATATCGCCAGTACTTGCAAATGTATACCTTCACTATGTGCTGGACACGTGGCTTGAGCTGGAGATAAAGCCTAGATTACGTGGGGAAGCATATTATGTGCGGTATGCAGATGACTTCCTGATCATGTTCCAGTACGAGAGTGATGCCAAAGCAGTTATGAATGTAATCCCAAAGCGACTGGCAAGATTCTCGCTGGAAGTAGCGCCGGAAAAGACGAGGATACTGCCGTTCGGAAGGTTCAAGGGTACTAAAGATGAGTTCGACTTCCTCGGGTTCACCTTTTTCAACACCCGAACCAGGAACGACAAATATCGGGTCGGCGTCCGGACGAGCAAGAAGAAACTTAGAGCCAAGAAGCAAGCGGCTAAAGCGTGGTTGCGCAAACAACTGACGAAGCCTGTTGCTGCAACTATGGAAACGCTAGCTGCCGCTATGCGCGGGCACTGCAACTACTATGGAGTGAATGGAAATAGCAAGAAGGTCATGGACTTCTACCAATATCTATGGTGGACGACCTACCGAATGTTGAATCGGCGAGACCAGAAAGGGAAACTAAGTTTTGCGAAGTTTAACAGGATCTGGAGCCACTACATGGAGTGTCCACGGGTTAAGGTGAGCATCTGGAATTGGGAACCAAAGACGGTTTGAAGAGCCGTATGCGGGGTGTGCCCAGACAAGTTGGGTAAAAGATGATGGGATCAGTACCATCGGTATCGGCTTGCAGGAGCGGGTACCAAACCATCCAGGAGGGGCTTTTCTCAAAAGGATTGGTCCTTAGCATCCTGGAAAAGTCGTGATGAACACGGCAAGGTGGGTGTCAGGGAGCTGAACAATTGAACCGCCTTTATTAAGCATCGTTAGGCTGTAAGTCGCTAAAAGGCACCTTTCTCGCATGGGTGCTGACAACCGCTGCGGATACCTGCTTACTGGCAGCGAGAGTGACCGGTGTATAGGCGGCAGGAACCTGATGCGGGCTTTTACCGCAAAACTGGGGAACCTGCCCGCGCATGTTAATCGAAAGGCACAAGCTGGCGGAAAATCGAAGCGAGGCTGACAGTAGAGATGGCGCAGGCCAGGGGCAGAAGAGGCCGTAGTAGCAGAGAAACTTGTGAAAGCAAG
>JAFTEK010000238.1 GCA_017453705.1 Treponema sp. | reverse complement strand
GATAAGCATCGCAGTCCTTCAGGACGGAGAAGAATGCCTTGTACAGGGCACGGTTCGCCTCTCCTTGAGCCTCATTAACCCCGATGTTTTTTAGGAGTGGATTGTCATATTCGTCAACGAGGACGACGACCTTTTTGCCAGTTTGTTTTTTTGCGTTTTTCAAGGCATTTTCAAAACGCACTGGCAGGTCATTCCTGTCATCAGGAAGTCCGTAATCTTCCTCAAAGTTTGCAAGGGTGTTGTTCAGCCTGTTCCTCAAGCCTTCCGGCTTGGTGAATTCCCCGGCTGCAAGGGAGAACTTGAGGACAGGGTAGGCTTGCCATGCATCTGGATTCCCGGCTTCTTTGTCATAAATGGCAAGACCTTCAAACAGTTCTTTTTTGCCCAGAAAATAGGCCTCTATAGTGGAAAGCAAAAGGCTCTTGCCGAATCTGCGTGGACGGGAGAGAAAGTAGGAGCCGTCGGTCTTGACGAGCTTGTAGACGAAATTCGTCTTGTCCACGTAAATGCAATTCGTTGTCCTGAGCTTCTCAAAGTCCTGTATCCCAATCGGCAAAGCCCTTTCTGCTTCCATAAAGCTCATTCTAGCAGGGATTCATCTGAATGTGAATAGGAAAAATGGAAGGGGGCTGAGCTTGTGTCAGTCCGCCATCCCTGCCGCTGGCATAGGAAAGCCCTGTGCCAGACAGCTCTTTTTAGTTAAAGGTCAGCTCCGCTCCCTCTGCATCCACTGTAATCGTGGAGTTTTCGGCGAACTTACCGGAGAGCAGTGCCTTGGAAAGCGGGTTTTCGATGTATGTCTGGATTGCCCTCTTGACCGGACGCGCGCCGAATGCCGGGTCGTAGCCCAGGTCTGCTATTCGCTCCAAAGCCGCCGGGGTGAACTCAATCTTGATTCTCCTGTCTGACAGACGGGCGGCAAGGCGGTCAAGCTGCAGGGTGACGATTCCCTTGACGTGTTCCTTGCCAAGCCTGTTGAACATGACAGTCTCATCTATCCTGTTCAGGAACTCAGGCTTGAAGTGCTGCTTTAAGAGCATGTCAATCTGCTGCCTCAAGTTTTCGCTCACCGTGGAATCATCTCCGTTGGTGTTTGCCGCGGCATCCAGAATCAGGTCGGAGCCAATGTTGCTGGTCATTATGATTATCGTGTTCTTAAAGTCCACGACACGCCCCTGACCGTCAGTCAGGCGGCCGTCATCAAGAACTTGCAGAAAGACGTTGAACACATCGGGATGCGCCTTCTCCACTTCGTCAAAGAGGACGACCGAATATGGGCGGCGGCGCACGGCCTCGGTCAGCTGTCCGCCCTCATCGTAGCCGACGTATCCTGGCGGCGCACCAATAAGTCGGGTGACAGAGAACTTGTCCATATATTCGGACATATCGATTCTGGTCAGTGCCTTCTCGTCATTGAACAAGAAGTCCGCGAGCGTCTTGGCAAGCTCCGTCTTTCCCACACCGGTGGGCCCTATGAAGAGGAATGTGCCTAGCGGCTTGTTGGGGTCGGAAAGCCCTGCCCTGTTGCGGCGTATTGCGTCCGCGACTGCCTGCACCGCTGTGTCCTGCCCGATGACCCGCTTGTGCAGCACATTCTCAAGCTCCAGATATTTCTGCTTTTCGCCGCTCATCATCTTGGCGACTGGTATACCCGTCCAGCTTGAGACAACGCGGGCTATGTCTTCTTCCGTCACCTCACGGCGGAGCAGGCTCTTGCGCTCCTCGCTCATCTTTACACCGTCCGCTGTGTCGGCTTTTTTCTGCTCGTCCTCTATCGCTTTTTCCAGCTGGGGTATCACGGAGTATTTTAACTCAGCAGCCTTGTTGAAGTTGCCCTCGCGGGTATACTTCTCCATGTCAAACCTGGCTTTCTCCAGCTCCTCCTTGGAATGTCGGCTGCCTTCGATGGACTTCTTTTCGTTCTGCCACTGGAGTTTCATGGAGTCGCGCTCCGCCGTAAGCTCCGCAAGCTCTTTTTCCAGCTTGGCAAGGCGTTCCATGCTGGGGGCATCGTCTTCTTTGGAAAGTGACTGTTTTTCTATCTGGAGCTGAAGAAGCTTGCGTTCCAGCCGATCCAGTTCCACAGGCTGGCTCTCTATTTCCATCTTGAGACGGCTGGCGGCTTCATCCACAAGGTCTATAGCCTTGTCGGGCATAAAGCGGTTGGTTATGTAGCGGTTGGAAAGCGTAGCGGCTTCGACCAGTGCCTCGTCGTTTATCTTTACCCCGTGGTGTATCTCGTACTTGTCACGAAGTCCGCGCAAAATGGCGATGGTTGCTTCTACGTCAGGCTCGGCACAGTAGACTTGCTGGAACCTTCTTTCCAGTGCGGCGTCTTTCTCGATGTACTTGCGGTACTCATCCAGGGTAGTAGCCCCTATGACATGCAGCTCACCACGGGAGAGCGCCGGTTTGAGCAGGTTGGGTGCGTCCATGCTGCCTTCGGATGCGCCTGCGCCTACGATTGTGTGCAGCTCATCGATGAAAAGGATAATCTGGCCTTCGGCTTTTACAATCTCGGTTATGACAGCTTTTAGCCTCTCTTCGAACTCTCCCCGGAACTTGGCCCCGGCAACGAGCTGCCCCATGTCCAAGGCGAGAAGCCTCTTGTTCTTCAGGCTCTCCGGCACATCCCCGGAGGCTATGCGGCGGGCAAGGCCTTCGACGATGGCTGTTTTGCCTACACCCGGCTCTCCTATTAGGACGGGATTGTTCTTGGTGCGGCGGGATAGCACCTGCATGACCCGGCGGATTTCCTCATCACGGCCTATAACAGGGTCTATCTTGTCCAGCCTGGCTCTGGCGGTGAGATCCGTGCAGTATTTTTCCAGTGAGCGCATCTTGGCTTCCGGATCCTGGGAGTCCACGGTCTGGTTGCCGCGCACGGCTCTGAGGGCTTCCAGCGTCGCCTTTCTGTCGCAGCCGTGGGAGCGAAGCAAGTCGCCTGTCTTGCCCTTGTCCTCGGTCATAGCAAGAAAGAGGTGCTCTGTGGAAAGGTATAAATCCTTGAGGGAAGCCATCTCCTTCTCTGCGAGAGCCAATGTCTTTTGTGCCTCGCTGGAGAGGGTCATCTGTGTGTTGCCGGAGACTGTGGGGTACTGGTCTATCAAGTGCTCCAGCTCAGAAAGCAATGTCTCTGGCTGTACACCAATGCGCTCCACAAGAGGCGGAATGGTTCCGTCCTTCTGGCGGAGCATGGCGGTGAGCAGGTGCTCATTTCCTATCTCGCTGGAGCTTTTTTGCAGGGCGATGTTGTTTGCTTCTTGTATTGCGTCCTGGGTTTTCAGCGTCATCTGGTCATAGTTCATGTTCTGTCCTCCTTAGAAGACCGCCCTGAAGCAGATGAGCTTGCAGGGCAGATTCCGACAACGCCAAATATATTGAAATCTACAGAAAAAGGCAAAAACTGCTTTCTTGGTTTTTACTCCTTGTTCTCAAAGGCTACCAGATGCTCCTCGCCGTACATCTTGCGCAGTTTGGGCTTTTCTATCTTGCCTGTGGGGTTGCGCGGAACCGGGGCAAAGATAATCTTGCGAGGCCTCTTGTAGCGAGGCAGATCCTGGCAGAACTCGTTTATCTCATCCTCGGTGCAGGTCATGCCCTCTTTTATCTGTATGACAGCCCCGGCTATCTCGCCCAGCCTGCGGTCGGGCAGCCCTATAACCGCGACATCGTGAATCTTGTCGTTCTTGCGCAAAAAGTCCTCTATCTGGACGGGGTACAGGTTCTCGCCGCCTGACACAATCACGTCCTTGGCGCGGTCAACGAGATAGTAAAAGCCTTCTTCATCCTGCATGGCGACATCGCCTGTGTCCAGCCAGCCGTCGTGCAGGGTCTCCGCCGTCGCCTTTGGGTCGTGGTAATATTCCTTCATCACGCCGGGGCCTTTCACGTAGAGAATTCCCGCCTCGCCCCGCTTGACCTCTTTGCCGGTCTCGTTGTCCATAATCTTGCACTGCCAGCCCCAGCCGGGCACACCAATCGCGCCGACCTTGCGCACGTTCTCCACGCCCAGGTGCACACAGCCCGGCCCGATGGACTCGGACAGACCGTAGTTTGTGTCGTACTGGTGCCCCGGAAAGTATTCCAGCCAGTGCTTTATCAGTGACGGTGGAACAGGCTGCGCTCCTATGTGCATGAGCCGCCACTGGTCAAGCTTGTAGTCGGACAGGGAAAGCTCCTTGCGGTCAAGCGCGTCCAGTATGTCCTGCGCCCAGGGCACGAGCAGCCAGACAATCGTGCAGTGCTCATTGGAGACTGTCTCAAGCACGTACTTGGGCTTGGTTCCCCTGAGAAGGACGGCTCTGGAGCCTGAGACAAGGGAGCCGAACCAGTGCATCTTGGCTCCTGTGTGGTAGAGGGGCGGAATGCACAGGAAGCAGTCGTCCCGGCTTGTCGAGTGGTGCTTCTGCTCCACCTGGGCTGCGTGCATCAGGCTGCGGTGGGCGTGCAGGATTGCCTTGGGAAATCCTGTCGTGCCGCTGGAAAAGTATATTGCCGCGTCGTCATCGTCAGAAAGCGTGATGTCGGGCTTCTCGCTGGAGTAGTCGGCGACAAGCTCCCGGTAGCTCTCCGCGAAAGTAGGGCAGCCCTCGCCTACGTATATCAAAAGCCGCTTTTCGTTGAGCTTTTCTTCTATGTCTTCTATGCGGCCTATGAACTCCGGCCCGAACAGCAGGACTTCCACATCCGCCAGCTTGACGCAGTATAGGATTTCGTCCGCCGTGTAGCGGAAGTTGAGCGGAACGGCTATGGCACCGGACTTGAGGATGCCAAAGTATATGGGAAGCCACTCCAGGCAGTTCATCATCAGGATGCCCACCTTCTCGCCCTTTTTCACGCCACGCGAGAGGAGCATGTTGGCCATGCGGTTGGCCTTTTCGTCAAAGACCTTCCATGTTATCTCACGCCTGTAGCCCTTCTTCTCGGTGGGCTGAATCAGTGAATATTCCTTCCATGTTATCTTTCTTGTGTCTTCCTGTTCGGGATTGAGCTCCACAAGGGCGACCTCATCACCGTAGAGCCTTGCGTTGTTCTCCAAATACTGAGTAATAGCCATAATAGGCTATTTTCAGACATAACAGGGCTTTTGTCAAGCTTTGATTTAGGAGTAAAATGTTCTATGATTTTATAGTGAAATGTTAGAACCAGAACCTGATGCCAATGGAAATGGGTTGGTTTATACGGAAGATGAAGCCCTCTGACTCGTCAAATACAATCCCCGGCTCTAGAGCAACCTGCATATACATCTCTGTAAAGCTTGTCAGCATGGTGTTTATTCCTGCGAATACGCGCGGGGCGACGAATAATCCCGTGGACTGCTCAAAATCATCAGTTTTGACAGAATTGTGATATAGGACTGTTGCGCCGGGGCCATAGTAAAAGTTGAATATGGAACAGCCTATCTGTATGTCATTCAGCCAGATGTCAGCGGTTGCCCCCCCTCCGCTCACCTGGCTTCCGTTTAGCTGCAAGCGGCCTTCCATTATGAGGGGGAGCTTGTCCGACTTGAAAGTTACACCAAGCATGATGGGAACGCCGCCATTGCCATGTACGAGGGGTAGGGCAGCCCCGCCTTCCACACCTATGCCTGAGCCGGCATGGACTTTTGACGGGAAGACAGAACACAGGAGGAGTGTCAGGACGATGAAGAGCCTGCCACGTGAAGAACTCATCGGCTCTCCTTGGATGCAAGTTTGATCAATTGGATGCTGGCAGAACCGGGTTTTTGTACCGGTATGCCTTCTGCAAATAAATGTCCGTCAACATAAACCTTCATGGTACCGTTGGATTTGCGGTCTAAATCTATGATGTCACCTTCTTTGAGCTTGTCTATCTCGGAGTTGTTTTTGACACAGTTTCCATAGGAAACGATTATCTGCCTGGGGGATTCTGCTTGAACCTTTGCGAGAATCTGTGCAGAATGGGCTTTCCTAGCCGCTATCTTCATGGCCCTAATCTGGGCGGCATCTTCATCGCTTGATTCAGGTTTGGGCAGTTTGATGATGTCGCTATTATCCTGTCCGTATTTGCTGACGCTTTTGGCCATAACCGAGTCCAGTTCGGCCTGGGATAAAATTATTTTTCCCGATAGCTCGCCTTTCTTCTCGTTCTCGTCATTGTCCCTATGAACGTTGCTGTATACGGTCAGAATCCTATCCAGATCGTTCTGTGTTATCATTCCCTTTTCTTCTGCCATAAGTAAACCCCTGAGCCTGTTTCAAAAGTCGGTCACTTTTTTATTTATCGGTTTTTTTTAGGCTCTGGTCAAGTTTTACTTATCAATGAAGCCTTGAAGCCTTCAACTGTTCTTCCGCCCCACTCGGCGGAGTGCGCCTTTTCATGCTCGATTGTCTTGTCAAAGTCCGCCTCCGGGGAGCAGTTTGATTCAATCTCAAGGGCGGTCTTGTACAGCCTGTGCAGGCAGTCACTCTTGTCCTTGTAGCCCATCTTGGAGCGTTCCACCGCATCGCCTAGGATACGGATGGACTCATCATAAATGCGGGTGGGAACGGGAAAGGGGTGGCCGTCCTTGCCTCCGTGGGCAAAGCTAAAGCGGGCAGGGTCGCGGAATCTGGAGGGGGTTCCATAAATCATCTCGCTCACAAGGGTCAGGGACTGCAATGTTCTAGGCCCGAGGCCGGGTGTGAGCAAAAGGCCCTCAAAGTCCGCGTTTTGTGCCTCATATGCGGTGGCCAGCACTGCCCCCAGCCTTTTGAGGTCCACATCCTCCGCCGCCAGATGATGGCGGGCCGGCATTGTCAGGTTGCGTGAGTTTTCTTCTATATAGTGGCTATAGTGGCTGTCATAATGAGAATCCGGCTTGTTGTCGGCAGGAAAAAGTTCCAGCTGGATTTCCCCGGCGTTCACAATCTTGGGGACTTCCTTTATAATCCTGTCCGGCTGTTCGTGGGATATAGACAGGATGGACGAGCGGGTGGGGCTGGCATCGGAGTCCGTAAGGTTCAAGAGCCTTCCCTTGTTTTCGCCTGTTACGCCCGTGTGTGGCTCTTCTACAAAGGACTTGAGGCTTTCAGAACACCAGTGGTATCTGCGGGCGGTCTTGGCGTTTGTATTCATCCCCTGCTGAACCACTGCCCAGTCTCCCTCGTCAGAAAGGATAAAGTTGTGCTGGTATAGCTGGAAGCCGTCTTGAACCGCCGTTCCGTCCACCTTGGCACAGAGTTTGCTGGAGCGCACAAGGGCATCTCCGTCCAGCCCTGTGGCTTCTCCCAGGTAAAGCAGCTCCTCCGGGGTTTTCCTGGAATACTTACCGCGTCCGCCGCAGATGCAAAGCCCGAATTCCCTGGCCCTGGGGTTTATGCCCCTCTTTAGGGCGTGCATGACGCTGGTTGTGATTCCGCTGGAATGCCAGTCCATCCCCAGCACGGAGCCAAGGCTTTGGAACCAGAGGGGGTCGCTCAGCCGCCTGAGAACTTCTTTCTTTCCGTATTCAATGAGCAGCTGCTCAACTATCTGCATCCCTAGCTGCATCATCCTGTCTGCAAGCCAGCGTGGAACGGTTCCGACGTGCAGGGCAAGGTCGGCATATCCAGTTCGTTTAACCATCGAACTGATAATAGCATTAGACAGGGGTGCTTGCAATACAATTGCCGTGGACTTTGGAGGTGATTCAACGGCATCTCTAAAAATTGAACTTTTTCGAGGTTCCCTCAACGGTAAAGACATAATTCAACCGATTTATTATACTAGGAACAAGGGTGCAATGATGAAAAAACAGCTCGTATTCTCCAAAGATGGAAACCTGTACTTGGACACGGGGATGTCCCAAAGTGCTTTCTCCAAGACCAGACTGGCTGACCGCCTGGGGGAAAGGGGCATAAAGGCGGAACGGACGGAGAATGATGGCAAGGAGGCCTGGGCTTTTTCCAAGTGGGCATTCTCCGGTACCAAGCTCTCTGATACGGCTGTGCTGCTGGAGGGATTCCTTTTTAGCGGGCTGCCATTGTCGGACTTTTTTGATAAAGATGACAAGGAAAAGACATTCCTTGCTGGCGCGAGGGTTTGTTCCGCTATGGAAGCCGCCATGTCACAGGGGCTGACCCTTCCGCGTGTTGGTGCGGGTGGCATTTTTATCTCCGCGGATTTTGGAAGAATTCTTTTCTTGCCGGAGCTGTTGTTTGGCATGGCCGCAAGTTGCCTTGAGTCAGGCGGGGATAGCCGCGGCGGCTACAATGAGGCTCAGGCGTTCTACATAAACAGGCTCCTTTCCGGGGATGCCGCTAACTCGTTTACCCAGTCAGTGATTGCATACAGACTTTTGACCGGTGAGCTTCCCTTTGTGCAAGCTGATGAGCAGCTCAGGGAAGAAGACCTCCATGACAGGAACTACCTCCACATTGTCCACAGAGTCTGGGGCTTGGACGCGGAGCTTGCCCGCTGCATAGACCAGGGGCTGCAAAGGGCAGGCATGGTAAAAGGCGGTGGCAATAGGGATGAGAGGCTTTCCAGCATGGTGACTGATGGGAGGCTGCATAGGGAAGGCGGTGATGCGCTCAGAAGGGGCGGCATTGAGTTTCCCGTCAAGAGCCTGTACCGTGAGCTGGGGCTGACGGAATCAGGTGATATCCTCCCGGACGGCAATTTGATTGGTGTCATACGCAAGTCCAACATTTCCCACGAAGAATTTGAGCGCAGGGCACAAAAGGAAACAAGGAGCTTTCAGGCAGCCCTTTCCAAGAAACGCTGGGTAAGGCATCACCGGAGTCTTTTGACGGTGCTTGCTGTCGGACTCTTTGCCCTTGCGGTCGTGATAGGTATATGCACTGAAACAGCCATGACCAGGCCTACTTCCCAGGGGCTTACAGAAAGGCAGACTGTGGAGATGTTCTACAGTTCTTTCAACACGATGGACGTTCTTTCGGCCAATGCCAGCTCCAGCGGAAAGGATGCGAGTGCAGTGGTAGACGCGATGAGTGCGTCCTTTGTAAGTGCAAAGACAAAGGAAGGCTATGACTCTGGCAGCAAAACGACAAGCCCGGCGGAATGGCTTTCGTTCAACAACGGCGGTGCTTTCTCCATGTATGGGATAAGCCAGTTCTTCATAGGAAACCAGAAGGGTGAAATCTTCTTTACTTCTTCCACAAGGCGGAATGCACCGGAGCCGGTAACGGAGCTTGATGGCATCTTGCTTAAAAAAGGGGCGACCAAAAAACTGGAGGTCTCCTATTACTTTATTTACAGCATAGGCTCCGAGCTGGATAAAGGAGAAAAGATAAATGTCCTGAAAAAGAACGACACTGTGACATTGACTTATAATGGCAGATTGTGGAAAGTGACGGCGATAGACCAGCACGAAGGGGAGATGTTATCTCTGGACAAGGGTGCTTTCTATGCCGACTACAAGGCCGCGTATGATCTTGCGGGGCAGGATTCCGTTAAGGCCGCGGATTCCCTCAGGGGCAAGTACAAATGGCTTCCGCTCGGCTCGGAAATCCTTGAGGGCATAGAGAAAATCAAGGCTGACTACTCTCGGAACACCTTTTAGCTGTATATAAGACCCAATAAGTGCCCCTGATATGACTTTTTTGCGACCACGAAGACTCTTGAACGATTCGTAATTCATACCGAGATATGCTCCTTCTGGTGTTTTGAATCTTTTATTTGCTGAGGGATTCCAGGTGTGTTCAAGACCTATATAAATGGCCTGCATAATTTATAAATCGCAACAAATGAGAACAAATGAATAAATAAAGCAGGCAGCCTCTTTTTAATGCTGCCCTAGTTTTTTTCGTTGAATACAATCGCCGCTATGACACCGGGAATCCAGCCTATGCAGGTCAGGATAAAAGTCAGGATTACCGCCCCGCAGCCACGATCCAAGACTGCGAGAGGTGGAAATATTATGCACAAAATCGCGCGTCCGCATCCCATACGGTATGCCTCCTTTTTAGTAATTATAACGCGAATTATAGCGACTGTTTAGTATTTCGACAAGGGCGGTTTAAGACGACAGTGTTTAAGGCGGCGGAAATGTTCTGGATTTTAAAGGCTGTCATTTTATCTGTCATGCTATTGCTCCGCTAAGGATAAATTCTGCGGTCGTCCTCATTGCCACGGCAAGATAGCTTATGTCCTTGTCAACATCACCGCACTCAAGCGAGTGGTTGGCTCCGTCAAACACATGGACAGGAACGGATGTCTTCTGGCAAAGTGCATTGAACTCATCGTTTCCAATCCAGGGGTCAGCGGTTCCGTGGAATGCGATAGATGATTCAAGGGGGAACTCGAATGTCTTGGTTACAGGGGTATAAAGGATTTGCCTTGGTGCAATCTTCTTTGAAAAAGCCCAGGCAGCTCCGACTGCCGTACCTATGCTCTTGGATATGATGAGCAAATCCCTACATTCTGCGGCTTTCGCTTGCTCAAGTTGCTTGGATGCCCTCTCCAGCGCAAGGCGGAAACATTCCTCCAGAGCCGGGATGTCCAGTTTGCCGCCCGCAGGACGCGCCACATGGGGCAGCTCTCCGTAATGCACAGCCATAAGCTCATAGCCTGAATTCTTTGCGAGCGTCCCCGCATAATAGAGCAGGGGACGGTCAGCACCATAGCCCAGCCCTGGAAAAATTACTGCTGTCTTTTTCATTTGCTATCCTATTTTCTTTTGCAACCAGATTAAATCATACCATCTGTCAAATTTCTTGCCGACAGTTTTCATGTGTGCCACCTTGACATATCCTTCCCTAAGATGGAACTTGTAGCTGTCATGCGACAGATATTCATCTTCGGCATCACAGAAAGCGACACCGGCAAGAAGATTCACTATTCCCTGCTCTCGCAGCCTGTCCTCCAGCTCCTTGTAGAGCATGGAACCTACCCCCTGTCTCCGACATTTCCTGTCAACGTATATGGAAGTCTCAACAGTCCATGAAAACGCTTTTCTGGGGCCGTAAGCATGGGCATAGGCATATCCTGTCAGGATGCCGTCTTTTTCACAGACGATGAATGGATATCTTTCTGTAATCCGTGCTTTACGCTCCTTGAACTCGTCGGCTGACGGAGCTTCGTATTCAAAGGAGACAGCCGTGTTAAGGACGTAGGGCGAGTATATCCTCGCCAGTTCATCCGCATCATCAGGCTGCACATCACGTATTTTATAAGCCATCGCTACTTTTCCTCAACTTGAAAATGCCTTGCTATTTAATCAAGCTATGATAGTCTTTGTTCGGCCGCTTTGCGACCGAACTACCGAGTTTTGGCGTTGCCAAAACTCGCGTTTATTTTATCAAACTGTGATACTCCTGCAGCGACTTTACGCCCCCTTCGCCACCGTTGCCGTTCTTGACGGACTGGATTCCCTTGACCGCCGCGAGCGCACCGGCGAGCGTAGTGATGTAGCTCACCTTGTACTTGAGGCAGGCCTTGCGGATTGTCTTGCGGTCCTCGGCATAGTTGCGCTTGGCTTTGGGCGTGTTTATGACAAGGCAGACCTCCTTGTTCATAATCAGATCCACCACATCGGGACGACCCGCGCCAATCTTGTTCACAACATCGCACTTGATTCCGTTGGTGTTGTAGAAGTCTGCTGTGCCCTGTGTGCCTATGAGTGTAAAGCCCAGGTCTTTCAGCGTCTTGCCTATAAAGAGCACCTGGTCTTTCTGACCTTCCTTGTTGGAAAGTGAGATAAGCACCTTCTTGTTCTCCCATGCGGCGGGGGCGTGTGGCAGCTCGCTTCCTGCGGCCTCCTGAGCCTTGTAGAAGGCGAGCGGGAAGTTCTCCGCGAGCCCCAGAACCTCACCTGTGGAGCGCATCTCCGGGCCGAGGATTGGATCAACGCCGGGGAAGCGGTTCCAAGGAAGAACAGCCTCCTTTGCCCCGTGGTAGGGTATCACTTTGTCCTTGAGGCCAAGCGACTCAAGCGACTCGCCGAGCATCATGCGGGTTGCAAGCCGTGCCATCTGCGTGTCACAGACCTTGGACACAAGCGGAACCGTGCGGCTGGCACGGGGATTGGCCTCTATCACATAGACCTTGCCGTCCTCTATCGCGTACTGCATGTTCATCAGGCCGCAGACATGCAGGCTCTCCGCAATCTTGCGCGTGTACTCCTTGATGGTTTCCAGGTTGTCCTTGGGAATGCTGACCGGGGGGATTACACACGCGCTGTCACCTGAGTGGATTCCAGCAAGCTCCACGTGCTCCATGACAGCAGGGATGTAGACCTTGTTTTTGTCCGCGAGCGCATCAGCCTCGCACTCAAGGGCGTTCTTGAGGAAGCGGTCTATGAGGAGCGGGCGGTCGGGCGTGACACCGACGGCCTTCTCCACATACTCTTTAAGGGTCTTCTCATCGTAGATGACTTCCATGCCCCGGCCGCCCAGTACGAACGATGGACGTATCATAATCGGGTATCCAATCTTGTCCGCACAGGCCTTCGCCTCGTCAAAGTCAACTGCCATACCACTCTCCGGCATGGGGATGTCAAGCTTCTCCATCATGTGGCGGAACAAATCCCTGTCCTCGGCGATGTCGATTGAATCAATCGAAGTGCCGAGTATGTTCACGCCGTTCTCCTGCAGCTCGCGGGCGATGTTGAGCGGGGTTTGTCCGCCGAACTGGACGATGATGCCAAACGGCTTCTCCTTCTCGTAAATCTGCAGCACGTCCTCGGTTGTGACAGGCTCAAAGTAGAGCTTGTCCGATGTGTCGTAGTCGGTGGAAACCGTCTCGGGGTTGCAGTTGACGATGATCGTCTCGTAGCCCATCTCCTTGAGCTGCATGGCCGCATGGCAGCAGCAGTAGTCAAATTCGATGCCCTGGCCAATCCTGTTAGGGCCGCCACCTAAGATCATCACCTTCTTCCTGTTGTCGGTCGCGGAGGACCTGTCCTCGGCGTTGTAGGTCGAATAGTAGTAGTTGGCGTTCTTGACTCCGCTGACAGGAACGGCAAGCCATGCCTCGCGTATGCCAAGCTCCTTTCTCCTGTCGCGTATAGCCTTCTCGCTCACCTTGAGAATCTTGGACAGGTACTTGTCACTGAATCCGTCCTTCTTTGCCCGTGCCAGCAGGTCATCGGCAGGAACACGTCCGGGGGTCTTGAGCATCTCTTCCTCAAGGTCAACAAGCTCCTTAATCTGCTGCAGGAAGTAAGGCTTAACGTATGTGATGGCATACAGCTTCTCAATCGGAACGCCCTTGCGGATAGCCTCGTAGAGCTGGAAGTATCTCTCGCTGTTCGCAACCTTGAGCATCTCGCAAAGCTCATCAGCGGACTTGCGGTTGAAGTCCTTGGCAAATCCCAGTCCGCTGCGTCCGTTCTCCAGCCCGCGTATGGCCTTCTGGAATGTCTCCTTGAAGGTCTTGCCGATAGACATAACCTCGCCAACAGCCTTCATGCTGGTGCCAAGTGAATCTTCAACACCGCGGAACTTCTCGAACGCCCATCGCGCGAACTTGAGCACCACATAGTCTCCGTCAGGCGCACCGCCTGGGGTATACTTCTCAAGCGTGCCGTCACGCCAGTATGGTATCTCGTCAAGCGTCATGCCGCTAGCAAGCTTTGCGGAGATGAGCGCGATGGGGAAGCCTGTCGCCTTGGATGCTAGAGCCGATGAACGGCTGGTGCGGGGGTTGATTTCGATTATGACCACGCGACCTGTCTTGGGGTTGTGGGCGAACTGAACGTTCGTTCCGCCGATGACCCCGATGGACTCGACAATCTTGAAGGCATCGCGCTTGAGCCGTTCCTCAAGGGATTTGTCTATGGTCAGGAAGGGGGCGGAGCAGAAGGAGTCGCCCGTATGGACTCCGACCGCGTCGATGTTCTCGATGAAGCAGATTGCAATCATCTGGTTCTTTGCGTCGCGGACGACCTCGACCTCAAGCTCCTCCCAGCCAAGGATTGACTCCTCGATAAGGCACTGGTGCGTCATGGAAAGGTCAAGCCCGTTTGCGACGATTGTGCGCAGCTCCTCCACGTTGTAGCAGAAGCCGCCTCCCTGACCGCCCATCGTGTATGCGGGACGGACGACGAGCGGGAAGCCGATTTCCTCGGCAATCTTCTCCGCCCCCTCGATTGAGTGGCAGATTCCGCTCCGGGGCGTGTCAATCCCAAGGTTCTTCATCGTCTCCTTGAAAATCTCCCTGTCCTCACCCCGCTCAATCGCGTCCAGGTTCACGCCGATTACCTGCACACCGTACTTGTCCAGAACCCCGGCCTTGTTAAGCTCCATAGCCATGTTAAGCCCGGTCTGGCCGCCCAGGTTGGGGAGCAGCGCGTCGGGACGCTCCTTTTCGATTATCTGTGAGAGCCTCTCCACGTTCAGCGGCTCAATATAAGTAGCGTCCGCCATGACCGGGTCGGTCATAATCGTAGCCGGGTTGGAGTTGACCAGCACAATCTTGTATCCCTGCTCACGCAGAGCCTTGCAGGCCTGCGTCCCCGAATAGTCAAACTCGCACGCCTGTCCGATTACGATAGGACCGCTTCCAATGATAAGCACCTTGTTAATGTCTGTCCGTTTCATATTTTTCAACTCCTTGCTAATAACCAAATTATTTTTTATGTATAAGTGAAATATCACCGTCTACAAAACCAACTCCGATAGCCTTATACTGCATAAGTTTATCTTTACATTTACCTTCTGCAAGATAACGGCGCAGGATTTCTTCTGCAAAATTCTGCGTTTTATTAAAATCACAATCATCCTTCCATTTAAATGGATTTTCACGCGTTGCAAAAAGTTCCTCACATGCCCAATCATCATCTTCACTGTCAAAACTCGAACTGGCAACCAATTCCATTGACCAATGACTATCACCATCATCGTAAAGATTAAAATTTATAGCAACTGTTCCATCAGGAAGCGGCTTTTCAAGAATAGAATCAAGCCAGCATGAGAAAGGTGTATAATCAAAAGCATTATAGCCAGCTGCGCTTTCGATGGCTTTTGATTTTTTAACCAAGGACTTTATGAAGTTTATAGTTTTCATCTGGCGTTATCCATCAATACTTACAAACTGTATCTTGCTAAAACCATCATCTGCAAACTCAACATCGATTATGTGAACATCATCCATTGTGTGCTCGCAGTAACTGATTGTTCCGTTCTCAGCATCAATGGTCGGTCGTCCAAGTTTTTCAACTAACTGCTCAACTGACTGAACGCCAAAAATGTCCTTTGCCTCCTTAAATATTTCTTCAGCTATATTATTAAGGTTTTTCTTATAGGCCTCAATCATCGGCTTTGTGATTTCTTCCACATTCTCAGGTTCTTTATCCCATGTAAAAATCAGGTTCTCCGCTTCATATCTAAACTCTGAAGCAGCTGCCTTTGGTTTCTTATGGAAAATATCAAATAATCCCATTTAACATTACTCCCGTTCTTTATGTCATTCCGAACGCGTTTCGGCATTTTTCCCTATATATGGGCGTTATTCCGTCCACAAGCGAAAGTTGGTCAGAACATAATCCTAATATTCCTTTGACGATGCCATTCCACTTCCCCTAAAAAAAGGCGAAATCCTTAAACAAGAATTTCGCCTTAGAAATCACAAAATAAAAATAGTACGTACTGCTTTGTTTTTATTGAGAATCGTAATATCAAAACAACATTCGGCCTTCATACTGAAACGATATACTAGCAGAAATCAGTTTTTTATGCTAGAGCCTGCCGCAGGGGCGGTGCGCTTGCACACCACCCCTTGCAGGTGTGCGGTTCTACTGTTCCAGTCCGGCGGCGGCGTTGAAAACCCAGCCTGACGGCCAGTCAGTCGTCCCGTCCTCTGAAATGCTGCCTTCAATGTGGTACCAGCGGTCGGGCAAGGTCATAGACTCTCCGAATCGGCTGACGGCTTCCGTTGTCTTGCCTTTTGTGCGTTTGTCGCTGTGTATGCGGCTGCCATGGAAGAGCAGGCCGATGACATTTCCCCGCGTGCCGGGACAGTCGTAGATGAGGACGTATGCTCCAGGGTTGCCCAGGTTCAGCACGGAAGAAAGGTCGTGCGCCTCGGTGTCGTCCGGGGAAAAATCCATCAGAAAGTTGTACTCAGCTATGTCCAGCTGCTTTTCAATGTCGGATGATATGCTGAGGGTCCGCGCGTCCGCGATGATGGCGCTCTGCACTTTCTTGTCCTTGGCTCTTTTTGCTTTTGCAATAAGCTCCAGTGCGGCCCAGTCGTCCTTGCCAGATAGGATTTTGTCTTGCCTAACCCAACCGCTCCGCTTGATGTACTTAACGTCATCAAACCAGGTTACGGCAGTGAACATAATCCCATTTGCCTGCTTTTGCTCGCCTATGATGACTGCCTTGTGCTGTGGAACTACGGTTGCCGTGTAGTCCAGCACGTTTGCGCTGCTGTAAAGGACGGCATCCTGTCTTATGGCCTTGAGCTCATCCTCGTCTCCGAAAGCAATCCTGTCCGCCATGACAGCATAGGGCTTGCCATCGTACTCCGCATGGAGGAAGTCGGATTCCACTGTCTTGCTGCCGGAAGGCCGCTTGGCCGTGAAAGGCTTCTCGTCGCTGACGGAGAGCAGGGTTCCCGCCGGGACGTTCTTTGCCCACTTCATCTCGCCTGAGTCCGTCTCCGTCCACAGGGCTCCTTCCTGCTGTATCATCACCGCATCTTTCATCTCGGCGGCAGCCTGTGTCACGGCAAAAGCCGCGGCTGCCAGAAGAATGGCAATAGTCTTTTTCATCAGTAATTCTCCTCCAAATCCCATCCGTCATCGTCTGTCATTGAATCTTGAGCGTAAACCCCTGGCATAAGAGGATTGTATTCTTCCGGAATATACGAATCGAATACTTTCATCTTGTCGAGTACTTCGTTCTTCCTTTCGTTCACCAAGTCTGAAGGCGAGTTGAACTTTGAGAGCGCATCGGCTAGCTCTGACCTAAGAACCTCGTTCTTGGACTTCTCTATGGCGGCGGCTAAGGAAAGGATGGTCAGGTCAGTGTCTCCTCCGATGCACTCCTTCTTTACGAACACGTCATGGAAGGTCTCCTTCTCGGTGTCCACGCTGACACACGCGAACTTGCTGTCGCCTCCTTCATCGGAGACTGCGATAATCGTACCGAAGGGGAGAGATGTGTTTGTCATGCTCTTGATGTCCGCTTCCTTGTAAAGGAACACCTCGTCAGACGTGATGACCCCCGGCTTTGCCTTGAGCGCAACCGTCACGTCCTGTATCCAGTAGTCATCCCCATTGTAGCGGACGTGGACGAACTGCCGCTCCTGCTTTTCCTTGTTCACTATGCGGACGGCGGTTTTCATCTCCACACCCTTGTCTGAGTAGCTGTAGGCTTCCAGCCGGGTGCCGCAGTTGACGGACTGGTTCCAGACCATGAGGCCGTCATCATCCTTGTCGGGTTTGTATAAGGCTCCGGGATTGTACAGGGCGACGGCGGGAATGTAGCTCAGCACCGGCTCCGGCTTGGCGACTTCCTGCTGCACCGGGGCGGCAGGCTCCTCCTTTTTGTTCTTTTTGTCTCCACAGGACGTGAATGTCAGCATGACAGCTCCTGCCAGCAAGGACAGGCTTATGAACTTACTTTTCATTTTAACTAAACTCCTGAGGTGAATTTGAGCCAGTTTCAAAAGTCTGTTACTTTTGAAACTGCTGCTTGCCATACTATAGCACAAATGAGTTTTTTTCAATACAATTTCCCTTGAAGGCGCACGAAATCAGTTTTTGCCTAAAACATCCAGTAAATGATAAGGATTCATCTGACAATCAAACTTAACGTGAGACATCGGATTCATCGGGCAATGCCTATCCTTGAAAATTCGTGCGATGCTTTCACTCTCATTGACGGCTATAGATTGGCCATAGTATACTGTCCGTATGAGCGAAAGGAGATTTCTGCCAATCGGCATACAGACATTTGAGAAAATACGGAAGAACAACTGTGTCTATGTGGACAAGACCCAGTTCATTGGGGAGCTTGCCCGCAACGGATGCCCCTATTTTCTGAGCCGCCCGTGCAGGTTCGGCAAGTCGCTCTTCCTTTCCACGCTGAGGAGCTACTT
>JAFTEK010000237.1 GCA_017453705.1 Treponema sp. | reverse complement strand
TGATCCGACTTTGGAGGATGCGAAGGTTGCCGTTGACTTAGGCAAAGGTCTGGTTCTCAGTTCTCCGGGCTTTATAAAGTGGGTTGCCGATGGCATAGTGGAGCCTTCCACAGGCAGGAACACTGACTTGGGAAAGATGGTTGCTCCGACCGTCAACTACAGCAGCTTGGGCAAGAAAGGGGTTATCTCCCAGTCTTGGAATCTTTCGCTGACGCTGGACTGCTGCCGGAACCTTGCCGTGGATGCACTGAACGCCAGGTCCACAAAGAGAAGCTATGTATACAAGATGGGGGCAAGTGATGAGACTGGTGTTGATGTCACCGTTGAGCCGTTTGTCTCTGATATTGTTGAAAACGGGGAAATCCGCTCCCCTGGTTACATAAAGGACACGGGCTATTCCATTGTAGAGCTGAAGAGTCTGCTCTATGTTCTGGCTGTGACCGAGAGCCAGTACATTTATTTTGGGGCTGTGAAAAGCTATTCCAAGGAAAAAGGGGCTGCCTCTGTGTTTAACAACTGTGCTGTACTGATGCCTTACTTTGACGATAAAGGCCGCTTTGACTGCATCGTGTTTGAGCAGGGAAAGGAGTACAAGCTGGACGAATTCATTGATATGCACGCTTCATCTTATATACACTTGGAGCGGGTTAAGTCCACGGACTACTTTAAGCCCATGTACAAATAGTTCCTTGATGCGGTTTAAAAAGTCCTCTCTTTTGAAACTGCATCATAAGAAAAAAGGATATAGATATGTCTGATATAAAGGATTCATTCCAGTCTCTTGTTGCCCTTGCGCTTAATGAGTTCAAGGATAAGAATGCACTGGGGGGCGACCCTCTGTCTCCTGCCCTTGTCAGGGTGGAGACTCCGCCCAAGCCTGAGATGGGAGACCTTGGGGTTCCCATGTTCCCCTTTGCCAAGAACTTCCGCATGGCTCCGCCGATGATAGCCAAAGGGGTGGCGGATTTAATCGCTGCATCACACGCTGCAGAACTTGCTTCCATAGGGAAAATTCTGGCTGTAGGCCCGTATATTAACGTAAAGCTGGACAAGTCCAGCACGGCTTCCGATATAATTTCTGCCATAATGAGCCAGGGAAGTGCATACGGCTCCTTGGACAAGAATGGAAAAAAGCCCTTGGAGGGCCGCAAGGTCATGGTGGAGTACTCCAGCCCTAATACCAACAAGCCCCTGCACCTAGGGCACATGAGGAATGATGCCCTTGGTGAGAGCGTTTCCCGCATACTGAAAAAGGCCGGGGCTGAGGTTTTCCGCACCAATATAATCAACAACCGAGGCATCCATATCTGCAAGTCCATGCTGGCTTACAGGCTGTTTCACGAGGAGAAGGGCGATACACCTGAGTCCCTTGGAATCAAGGGAGACCATTTTGTCGGCCAGTGCTATGTAGAGTTTGACAGATATCTTAAAGGGGAGAAGGATAAACCTGAGACGGCTCATCCGGAAGCCCAGCAGATGGCAGAGGATATGCTGGTCAAATGGGAGGCCGGGGACGCTGACATACGTGCCCTGTGGGAAAAGATGAACAGCTGGACTCTTGCCGGTGTTCAGGAGACATACGACAGGACAGGTGTTGGCTTTGAGAAGCTTTATTTTGAGAGTGATACTTATCTTCTGGGCAAGGAAATCATACAAAAGGGGCTGGATTCCGGGGTATTCTATGTCGCGGATGATGGTTCTACTCGGATTGACGTGACAGAGGCTGTGGGTAAGGACAAGGAAGGCAATTCGCAGACAAAAGTTTTGCTGAGAAAGGATGGTACGTCTGTTTACATAACGCAGGACTTAGGTACAGCTGTCAGGAGGCACGAGGACTGGCCGTATAATCAGATGGTTTATGTGGTGGCCAGTGAGCAGATTTATCACTTCAAGGTTTTGTTCTATATACTGCGTAAGATGGGCTTTGACTGGACGGACAAGCTTTATCACTTGAGTTACGGTTTGGTCAACTTGCCTTCGGGACGGATGAAGAGCCGTGAGGGAACCGTCGTTGATGCGGATGACTTGATTGACAGCCTTCATGCTGACGCTCTTAAGGCTATAGAAGAGCGGGGCAGGGGGGAGGAAGTCGGGGATGCCGACTCTGTGGCCGAGAAAGTCGCCCTTGCTGCCCTTCATTACTATTTATTGCAGGTCGCACCGGTAAAGGATATGATGTTTGATCCTGCGGCCAGTCTTTCTTTTAATGGCAATACAGGTCCGTATTTGCAATACATGGGGGCAAGGATAGCATCCATTTTGCGTAAGGCTGCGGAGCAGGACTTGGAGCCTGGCTCATCAGATGCAAATCTTTCCCTGTTGGGACATGAGAGTGAGTGGGCTTTGCTTAAGGACTTGCAGCGTTTCCCGGAGCTTGTCGCAAAGGCGGCGGACTGCCTTGACCCAAGCATCATTGCTTGTTATCTGTATGATGTGTGCAAGGATTTCTCGGCATTTTACCGTGATTGTCCTATTATGTCGGAGGCGGCTTCCAACAGGCCGTTGGCTCTGGCCAGGCTTACCCTTGCCTCTTGTACCCATACTGTTCTAAAGCAGGCAATGGAGCTGGTTTTGGTTCCCTATCTGGACAGGATGTGACAGGGGCAATGAGTCCATGCCGGCAGTTTGCACGCCGGCTGCTTGTCATGCAATGAGTCCATGCCGGCAGTTTGCATGTCGGCTGCTTGTCTAGGACTTTGCGTGTGTGCATTGACTTTTTTGCCTATTTCATTACAATATAGGTCAATAAACTGTAACTAATGCTGCGTTGTCAGATTGTCAACATTTAGAATCTGGCTTCGCAGCATGGTAATATATAATCTAAAGGAGTAAGTTATGGCACTTACAAAAGAGAATTCAGCCTCCATTATCAGCAGGTTTGGCTCTAATGACAAGGACACGGGCAACACGAAGGTTCAGATTGCCCTTTTGACTGAGAGGATTAAGCAGCTCACCGAACATTCCAAGAGATTTCCTAAGGATGCGACCGCTAAGCGTGCCCTCCTCAAGGATGTAGGACAGCGCAGGAGGCTTATGAGGTACTATCAGAAGAAGGATCTCGATGCCTACCGTCAGCTGATTAAGGATCTGGGACTCCGCAAGTAAATTCAGAAGGACAGAATGGTACAAAGAGTAACAAAGAAGATTGGAAATGGTGAGCTGATACTGGAGACCGGCAAGATTGGCAAACAGGCCAATGGTTGTGTCTATGCCCAGTTTGGCGGCACGGTTGTCATTGCGACGGTATGTGCATCCAGCAACGTCACCGAAGGAATGGATTTTGTTCCTGTAACGGTCGATTACAATGAGAAGTTCTACGCTGCTGGAAAAATCCCCGGTGGATTTGTAAAAAGGGAAGGAAGACCCAAGGACAAGGAAATCCTGGTAAGCCGTCTTATTGATCGCCCCATGAGGCCTCTCTTTGAGACGAGCTTTGGGCGTGAGATTCAGATTGTTCCCACCTGTGTTTCTGCCGATGGTGTAAATCCCCCGGATATTTTGGCTGTAATCGCTGCTTCAGCCGCAGTCACGATAAGTGACATCCCCTTTCACGGACCTGTCGCTGGTGTGCGTGTTGCATACATAGACGGTGAATACGTGCTTAACCCGACTTACGATCAGCTTAAGAAAGCTGCTTTGGAAATTGTCGTGGCAGGAACTAAGGACGGATTCACAATGGTTGAGGGCGGTGCAAATGAGGCTACCGAGGATGTTATGCTCGGAGCTCTTGCTAAGGCCCAGGACTTTATCCGTGATATGTGTCTTTTGCAGGAGGAGCTTCAGAAGCTCGCTGGAAAGGAGAAGCTGCCGCTGGCTCCGCTGGATGTTAAGCTTGAGAACGCTGACAAGATAGAAGCCGAGGCTACTCCGCTTATGCAGCAGGCTTGTTTTCAGAAGGGTAAGATGGCCCGTGGAAATGCTGTTGAGGCTGTCAAGAAGCAGGTTGCTGCGAATTATGCGGAGCAGCTTGCTGATCCTGTGCAGGCTTCCCTATACTCAAAGCTGTTTGATGATATTCAGTACAGGCTGCTGAGATCCAGTATTCTGGAGAAAGGCCTGCGTATTGACGGACGTGGAACCGAGGATATTCGCCCGATAACTTGTGAGGTGAACGTCCTGCCTCGTCCTCATGGAAGTGCGCTTTTTACCCGTGGAGAAACCCAGTCCCTGGCAGTTACGACACTTGGGACTGCCATGGACGAGCAGGAGTTTGATGATATTGAGGGAAGCAGGAGTGAGCACTTTATCCTGCATTACAACTTCCCTCCATATTCTGTCGGAGAGGTGGGAAAGCTTTCTACCGGCCGCCGCGAGATTGGTCACGGCAACCTTGCCCGCCGCTCTCTCGCTCCGATGATTCCCGGCAGGGAGGAGTTCCCATATACAATCCGTGTGGTTTCTGAGATTATGGAGTCCAACGGCTCATCATCACAGGCTTCTACCTGTGGTGGCTGTCTGTCTCTTCTTGCTGCCGGTGTGCCAATGAAAAAGATGGTCGCTGGAATCGCAATGGGACTTATCACTGATGGCCCCCAGTACAAGAAGTATGCCATACTGAGCGATATACTGGGCGAGGAAGATCATCTTGGCGATATGGACTTCAAGGTTGCCGGAACCCGCGATGGAATAACCGGTTTCCAGATGGACATCAAGATTGCTGGTGTTTCCATGGAGATTATGAAGAAAGCCCTTGAGCAGGCCAGGCGCGGACGCAACCATATCTTGGATATAATGGAGAAGTGCATCAATAAGCCACAGCCTGTTTCAAGCTTTGCGCCGAAAATTGTCAGCCTCAAGATTCCGGTTGACAAGATAGGTGCTTTGATTGGTCCCGGTGGA
>JAFTEK010000236.1 GCA_017453705.1 Treponema sp. | reverse complement strand
TGCTGCTTCTTTTGGCAGATTTTACAGAAACTTCTCCTTCCTTTATGCTAAGGTTGCCATCCAGAGCCTTATTTACGGCCTCTTTAAGCGTCAGTTTCTCAGCAGTAAGCATGACATGAACACTGGCGATAAGGGCAGCAGAAATAAGAAGAACTCTTGCCTTTGCTCTGAAACGCATCTATTAAACCTCCTCGCAACAATGCAAATTTACCATAAGGGGTAGGTATTTCCAAAAAATGCGTGTTATATAAGGATAAATCAATGTTATTGAGCCGGCATCGGAATTGCCCTGTCGGTTTTTAGGGGAGGCCTTTGGAAATTCCCTATAGGGAGCCGAATGCCCCGGCAGCCTCATCGCAGCTCATGCTCCCTGTTACCACGGCGTTTACGGCTTTTTTCACCTGGACTATGGCATTGTCGAGTAAGCCCAGGTCGTCATAGTTTATGTACTCGTCCACAGAGTCAAAAGCCTTGTAAATGTCATCGAATGAATACTCCTCCGTGGCGGTGAGCATGCGTTTGTTCATGGCAAGCCTGTTCAGCTCTGTCGGAGTAATCAGAAACCTTATGAACTCGTTGGCCATGTCAAGGTTCATGGAATTCTTGTTCACCGATACATCTATGGAAGTCATCTTGAGGAATATCCTGCCCCTGTCCGTGGGGATGAGATAAAAAGCATACTTGAATGGGTTCGCCATGAACGGCTCGGATATGCGTTCCCTCTTTTTGGTACTTGACACCACATCCGCCGGGCAGAAAACAAGGGGAATATCCCCCTCAAAGAACCGGAAAATCAAGTCGTTTCCCTTCTTCAGGGAAGAATACTCCTCCAGGTCAACGGCCCCGGTGTCCATAAAATCCTGTATAAAGGCCAGCAAATCCTTCAGGTAGACTCCCGCCTCCGGCTCCAGTGAGTTCAGTTTTGCAATGGCCTCGTCATTGCCCGATATGCAGGAGCAGAAATACGGCATGGCCATAGTGGAGAACAGCCCCCCCCAAGATGCGTCACTGAAACCCAGCACGGGAGAGGAGTAGCCCAGCTCCTTGAACTTCGCCACGGAGTCCTTCAGGCTCCTGTAGTCGGTGGGTATGTCCATGCCGTGCTTTTTGAACAGGTTCTCGTTCACGAGCATCCCGTAGGAGCTTGCTATGATGGGAATCATAAGTACCCGGCCGCTTTCCTTGCCCTTGATGACGGAACCTTTCTGTATGAAATCCAGGTCAAGTCCCAAATCAGGTATGGCCAGATTCTCCGCTTCGTCAAACAGTGGCCGGTAGCCGTCTTTATCCAGCATCCAGGTGAAGGTGAAGTATATGTCGGGCGGTTCATCGCCCATTACGGCAGGCAGGATGGTGCGGTTGTAGTTGTCCAGTGGGTCATAGTGTATGTCCACGGCAGGATAATAGTTCTTGAACAGGTCGAATTCCGCTTCCAGAGCCTCGAAGTTCGTATAATGGCCTGCAATATATATGCTGCCCTGCTTGTCCTTTCCATAGCGCGGAACAAAATCAGCCTTGGACGGCTCGTTTTTCTTGCAGCCGGTGAAAGACAGTGCAAGTACCAGTGCCGCAAGGCACATCGAATGTGTTTTCTGTGTAATACCCATAAAATTTCCTCCTTAAACAAGCCTCATTGCGGCTTCCCTGTCACCTGAGTCCACAAAAGCCTTGAGCTTGTCGCTCCAATCCTTGAATTCCGGGCTTAAGGCATAGGAGTCCAGTTCCATAAGAATCTCGCTCGCGTAGTCCATTTTGGACTCCTCAAGAGCCTTCCTTATGGCCGCCATAGCCCCGGAAAGCAGCTCGGCATCAGGCTCCTGCTTACTCATGTCCGAAGGGGACTCCACAACACCGAGATTTCCTGTCCGGGCAGCCCCGCACAGGGGGGCAAGCATATCCTGATATGAGCGGTAATGCTCAAGCAGGGCGGGCGTAAGTTCCATTATGGACTTCTCAGCCTCCCCATCTCCCGACCTAGCGGCGTTTCCTTTAGCCTCAAGATTCTTCGCTGCCTCTGACAGCTCAACAGCCCCTATGAGCCTCGCGCTGCTTTTGAGCGAATGGACGAGAATCGTATAATTGTTCCAGTCGCCGCCGGCGGCAAAACCCTCTATCCTGTTTGCGTTCTCAGCTATGGCACTGTAGAAAGCCTTCAGGGCTTCTAGGAAGGTGGCGCTGCCGCCACAGTTTCGCAGGGCTTCTCCGCTGTCTATCCCGAACAGCTCGCGCACAAGGGCATCTGCCTCATGCGTTTCGCCTGAGCCATCGCACTTGGCTGTGACGGTCTCGAAGCCCTCATCCCCTTCATGCAGGATCAGTTTCTCCGGCAGGAATTTTTCCAGAGTGGCCTCAAGTTTGGCGGCATCGATGGGCTTGGTCACGTAATCAGCAAAGCCCGCCTCCAGATACATCTCCCTCGCGCCGTTCACGGCATTGGCGGTCAGGGCTATGCACACGGTGTTCTGGTTCACGCTCGTGGAGTCAGCCCTTAGCTTCTGGAGCATCTCAAGGCCTCCCATCTGGGGCATCAGGTGGTCGGCAAGTATTATGTCAAACTTGGTTCTGCCGGCCTTCTTAAGGGCAGTCATGGCATCCGCTGCAGTCTCCATCTGTATGCGGGTTGCCTTTAAAAGAGCCTTGACAACGGTAAGGTTCATCGGCGTGTCATCCACAATGAGAATCCTTGCTTCCGGAGCCTGGAAGCTTTCCCTGTACTGCTTGGCACTCCTGTGGACGGAATCATGGTGAACTTTCCAGTCCCCCAGCTCCTTCCAGTCCCTTACTTCCTGTATGACGTCAAAGGCAAATTCGCTGCCCTTGCCGTACTCGCTCTTGACCGAGAGGGAGCTTCCCATTGCGGCCAGCAGCTTGGTGACAATGCTCATGCCAAGCCCCGTGCCTTCTATGTTGCGGTTCCTGCTCTCCTCTATCCTCTCATAAGGGGAGCAGAGCTTGGTAAGATCCTCCTGTTTGATTCCAATCCCCGTGTCCTTGACCTGTGTTTTGATGAGGATATGGCTGTCATCGACCTTCTCGTAGTCCAGGGTCAGGGTGACGCTGCCGGAATGGGTGTACTTGACGGCATTCGTCAGCAGGTTCAGAGTGCACTGCTTTATTCTGGTGTCGTCCCCCCTGAGCAGACAGGGCATGGCCTGATTCACGTCCACAACAAATGAGAGCCCTTTTGCCTGAGCCCGGGGCGAGATGATGTTGACCAGATCGGACATGACATCGCCCTCATCGTAGTCCGCTGTGACTATCTCCATCTTGCCAGCCTCTATCTTGGAGAAGTCCAGGATGTCGTTTATGAGGCCGAGCAGCATCTTTCCGCTGGACTGTATGTCCGAGGCATATCCCTGTATGGTGGAGCTGCGGCTTTCCCTCAGAATCATCTCGTCAAGTCCAAGGACGGCGTTAATGGGGGTTCGTATGTCGTGGCTCATCACGGACAGAAAGTCCGACTTGGCCTTGTTCGCGGCCTTCTCAGCCTTTGCCGTCAGTGACAGCTGCCTGTTGAACATCATCATCGTCACCAGGTTGAACGCTATGAGCAGAATCAAACCGCAGGCGATTATGATGGTGAGGATGAAGTCGGTCGAGCTGTCCTCAAGTTCCGCCAGAGGAAGGCTGGAGACGATGATCCAGCCGCTGGAGGAGCTGACCGCAGCATGGGCTATGAGCCAGTCCTCCCCCTTGGAGTTGCGCATGGTCGTCGTGGAATTTTCTCCGGTTATGCCCTCCTGGAAGGAAGTCTGCATATTGTAGTCAGGGGAATTGTATGACTTGTAGAACTCGAAGAAATTGGAATTCTTGAAGGATGAACCCTTTATGATATAGTCGCCGTTGGAGTCAATCAAGGAGACCTCGGAATTCTTATAGCTTTCCGTGGGGAATACCCAGCTGTTCCTCAGGGTCTCAAGGGGGACAATCCTGAGTAGCAGGGCTGCCCTCTTCTGTCCGTCCTTCATGACGGAAATCCTGTTGTAGAAGGCGATGGATTTCTTGCCGTTGACGGGATTTGTGAAAGCCCTTGTTATGTTGACCTTTAGACCGTCATTCCTGGTCTCAAGGCTTGGAAAAATATCCGTGCCTTTGTAGGAGACTGTGAAGTCATTTTTGTTGTCAGTATGAGGGTCAGAGGAAAGCCCTTCCATGGAGCCGTCATCTATGAAAATTATGTGGGCGGTACTGTGCCGTCTGGCTATGGACATGCGCAGGAAATCCATAGCCTCTTCAATCGATATGCTGCTTTTGCTTATGTAATTGCCCCAGGTGTCACAGGCCAGCTGCTCTCCGTTCATGTAGTTGGAAGAAATCTGAGCGATGCCTTTGACCATAGCAAGGAAACTCATCGTCTTGGATTTTGCGAACGCCTTTCTGCTCTGGGATAAATAGAGGAGGGAAAAGACGATTATGCCGAGTATGATGCAAATGTTGACTACAAAGATTAACCTCTTTTTCAATACACGGCTCCTTCCTATTGGTTGATTATATCATAAGAGCCATGCGAATTCAACGAAAAAACCTCGGCCCTCACATGGAAGACCGAGGTTTTGGTACTACAGAGTAGCTTTTATATCAGTACATTCCGCCCATGTCGGGGTTCGGGGCAGCCGGAGGTGCCGGCGGCTCGGGGATGTCCGTGATGGCGCACTCGGTTGTCAGCAGCATTCCGGCGACGGAAGCGGCGTTCTGCAGGGCGCAGCGCGTCACTTTGGCCGGGTCGATGATTCCGGCATCCATCATGTTGACCCACTCGCCCTTGGCGGCATCGAATCCCATTCCGGGCTTCTCGGCCTTGGCCTTGTCGGCGATGACGGAACCGTCAAGCCCCGCGTTGTCGGCAATCTGGCGGACGGGCTCCTCAAGCGCGCGCTTGACGATCTTGAATCCGACCTTCTCGTCTCCGACGAGTCCTGCGGTGTTCTCGTCCAGAACCTTGCTGGCGGCGATGAGAGCGATTCCGCCTCCTGCGACGATTCCCTCCTCAAGGGCGGCGCGGGTGGCTGCGAGCGTATCCTCAACGCGGAACTTCTTCTCCTTCATCTCGGTCTCGGTGATGGCACCGACGTTGATGACGGCAACTCCACCGGCGAGCTTGGCAAGGCGCTCCTGGAGCTTCTCCTTGTCGTAGTCGGACGTGGACTTCTCAATCTGCTTCTTTATCTCGGCAACGCGGTCGGAGATGGCCTTCTTGTCTCCGGCACCGTCAACGATCGTCGTGTTGTCCTTGTCA
>JAFTEK010000235.1 GCA_017453705.1 Treponema sp. | reverse complement strand
GGGCATTCTCGCAGGAATGACGCTGCTGTTCCTGCTCGGCTACCTGCTGGCAGCAGCAATATACGGAGGAATCTACAAGGTCAGCTTTGCAATGACCCAGTCGGAGCTGGCCTACTCTCAGGACAGTGAACAGCTTAAGAAGATGCGGGGCATGGCCATCATCGCTGCGGTTGGGGGCGCGGCCACAGGGAACTTCGGTGCCGCAGGAGGTGCCCTTGCCTCAGTTTCAAGGAACAGACGGGATGTCTGGTTCCACAAGGTAAAACGGATAAAGATAAAAAGCCGGAGGAATACCATATACCTGGGAATTCATCCGGTATATGCCGAAGCTGCGGACTTTGACTTCGTGCGGAACTTCATCATTCCGCGCTGCCCCAAGGCAAAAGTGACCGGGCAGTGAGGGGGCTCCAACAAGAGCAAGGTCAAGGCTGCCCGCAGGGCACTTGCACTGGGGCTGCCTATATCTCAGGTCTCGCAGATTACCGGGCTTTCTGTCGCGGAAATAGAGAATCTGTAGGTCTGTATGTCGCGAAATTTTCACCTTGCATTCCTACCGACTACGGCAAACGGACGGACTACCAGAAGATGCCCGCTTGCCCTGTCTGGCATCACACGATAGCTCTATCTGGCATCACACGACAGCCCTATCTGGAAACTCACAACAGCCTACTTCACAAAAGATGCCTTTTCTGTTAGACTAGCCAAATTATGAGTACGAGATGTTTTACCATGTTGAAGCCTGGTGTTCTGAACCGCAGGCTGGTTGGCGAGGTTATAAGCCGACTGGAAAAAAAAGGCCTTAAGCTTGTCGGCCTTAAGCTGATTAACATTGATTCTGAGCTAGCTTCCAAGCACTATGCCGAGCACAAGGGCAAACCTTTCTACGATCCCTTGGTTGACTATATAACAAGCGGTCCTGTCATCGCGATGGTCTGGCAGGGAGATGACTGCATTTCCCTTATCCGCCGCATAACCGGCTCCACCAGCCCCTTGGATGCACACCCCGGAACAATCCGCGGAGACTTCTGTTCCCACACCTCCCACAACATCATCCATGCGAGCGACTGCGAAGAAAGCGCGAGAAGGGAAATAGACCTCTTCTTTAGGCCAGAGGAAATCATAGACTGGGAAGACCAAGCCTCCCTCTGGTTCTAGGGAAACAGTGAATAATCCGAATGCAGATTATTCACTGTTAACTCCAAATTCGCAAAATTTCGTAACGCAAAGAGTTACGAAACTTTGACGGGAAGCGCTGATTAATGTCTCCTATATTAATCAACGCTTCCCTAGGGAAACACAAAACTTTAAGGCGGGGATATGTCTGAAATGTCTTTGGAAGGTAATAAGGTCGGAGTGATTGGTGCCGGAGCATGGGGAACCGCCCTTGCAACCGCTATCGCCAGAGGTGGCAACGAGGTTCAAGCCTGGGCCATGGAAGAAGACGTTGTTTCTTCCATAAACAAAGAGCATGAGAACCTTCGATACCTTTCGGGATACAAGCTTGACCCAAAGCTGACCGCTTCCACTGACATAGAGCAAGTCGCCTCTGGAAAAGACTTTCTCTTTTTGGCAAGCCCCTCCCTCTACCTGGCTCCGACAATCAAGAAGTTCGCCTCCCTGCCCAACATACAGGACGGCTCAACAATAATCGCGGCATTGACAAAAGGATTTGTCCCGACAAAAGACGAGCCTGCCCTGATTCTGCCCACTATAGAAGCCGCCCTTGGCGAGGCATACAAGGATGCGACCGTCTACGTTGCAGGCCCCAGCCATGCAGAAGAAGTTGCTATGGGCAAAATCACAGGCCTCATTGCAGCCAGCCAGCACCACAGGAACGCGATACGTGTGCGCAACCTGCTCCGCGTACCCGGTATAATGGCCTATGCTTCCTTTGATACCATAGGAGTGCAGGTCTGTGCCGCGGCCAAGAACGTAATCGCCGTGGTCTACGGTGCATTGGACGCGCTTTCAGAGAGCAGCCAGGTATTCGGTGACAACACGGAAAGCCTTGTGATGGCAGCGGGTCTTAACGAGATACAGAAGATAGGCTTTGCGATGGGTGCGACAAAGGCGGAGACATTCACATCCATAAGCGGAGTCGGAGACCTGGACGTTACCTGCAAGTCCAAGTACGGGCG
>JAFTEK010000234.1 GCA_017453705.1 Treponema sp. | reverse complement strand
GAATTCCGTGAACTTTCCGAAGTCGAGCTTTTTCTGCGCCGGGGAACTGCTGTAGGAGTCTCCCGCAATCTCCTCTCCCTGTAGCGTCCTGTAGATTCCTTCCACGATGTAATACAGGCCCGCCCCGCCGGAGTCAACGACACCCGCTTCCTTGAGCACGGAAAGCAGCTGTGGCGTGCGATCCAGGGAATCCTTCATCTCCTTGAGGGTGTCGTTTATCAGGGACTCGGTGGTGCTGTCCTCGTTGATGCGGGATGATACGAACTCGCTGGTCTCCCTGGCCACGGTCAGTATCGTTCCCTCCGTGGGGTTGACAACTGCCTTGTAAGCCCTGTCCACGCCCATCTTGAGCGCGTCGGCCATGTCTATGACGCTGGCGGTCTTCTTGTCCTTGAGTCCGTCCGCTATACCGGCGAACAGCTGTGACAATATGACACCTGAGTTGCCCCTTGCGTTCATAAGCATACCGGATGCTATCTTTGATGAAGTTTCACCTATGGAACTTTCGTTTTCGTCATCGAAGGCACCTATTCCGCCTTCTATCGTCAGGCTCATGTTCTCGCCTGTGTCGCCGTCCGGAATGGGGAACACGTTAAGGTCGTTGACAATCTGGGCATGTTCCCGGAGGTTGGCTGCACCGGCAGTTATGAATTTTATGAAATCCTTGCCGTCAAGCACGCTGTTTGTCATTCTGCCTTTATCCTTCCAGAGTGACTTCCCTACCTGTCGCCCAGATGCCGATCGCGTCAGGGCCTATTGAGGCGCCGATGATGGGACCTATGTAGCTGACATGGACATCCTTGCAGCCTATCTCTTCTTTTACCATATTGGCCAGCGTATCGACTTCTTCCTGCGCGCAGTCCGCATGGCACAGGTAGACTGTCTGGCTTTCAGGGTTGATGATTGTTTCCTTGAGCATACATACGATTTCATGGAATGAGTTGACCCGTCCCTTGACTTTTTTGACTGCAATCTGGTCGCCTTTTGCATCCGCTATGATTATTGGTTTTACTCCAAGCAGGTTGCCAAAGAAGGCTGCCGAGGCTTTTACCCTTCCGGCTCTCTTAAGGCAGTCCAGGCTGTGCACGGTGACGTATTCGTTTATGGTCTTGCGCTCCGCGACGAGCTTCTCGAATATCTCCTTTGCCCCCAGTCCCTGGTCGCGGTAGCCTGCCCCCTTTATTGCGAGCAGGCCTTCGCCCATACAGGCGTTCATGGAATCCACGCAGAATATGTTGGCGTCCGGCCTGGTCTCAAGCAACGTCCTTGCGACAACGGCACCTGTGTTTACGGAGCCTGACTGCTTGAGGGAGCAGCCGACGTATACTATGTCAAATCCTTTGTCCAGATATTCAGTGAAAATCCTTGTGAACTCATCCGGCGGAACCTGTGTGGTCAAAACCCTGTTCCCCTGTCTCATTATGTCGTATAGCTGTTTGGGTGTGTAGTATTCAAAGTCAAGGTTGGCCCATTCCTCCTTGCCGTCATAGACTGTTTTCATTCTCGCATAGTCTATGTCGTATTTTTCCCTTAAATCACGGCTCATATCCGAGCAGGAATCGGTCAGAATCTTTACTGGTCTCATCTAGTACCTCACTTTGTCTGTGGGCAAGCCACCTGTGTGTTGTTAATTATGTGTTAACTCGATTATATAGAAGAATATCCTGTGTTGCAAGCAAGGCGGGCTGAATAAGTGAAAAAAAGGGCTGGCAAAAAAGGAAAAGCACTTGACGGCAGGCGATTTATAGTTCATTATATAGTATTATGATAGAAGTCACACGCTTGGACGGTAAGAAATACTGGATAAATCCGCACCAAGTGGAATACATGGAGCAGACACCGGATCTTACGCTGACGATGCTCACGGGCAAAAAGGTCGTTGTCAGGGAGAGCCCTGAGGAAGTTATTGAGCGGATAGTCGCATACAGGCGTAAGATAGGGATAAACCAAGAATTATAGGCTTGGAATTATAACTTTAGTTTAAAATCTAAGAAGAATTTACCGACAATAAAAAAAACGGAATAGTGGGAGGCTCCTTCTTTTTATGGATATAGCTACATTAATAGGTTTGCTTGGCGGTGCAGCCGCAATCTTCCTCGGAGTTTTGTCGGGCGGAAGCTCCGTCATGAACATTATTGATATTCCATCGGTTTTCGTTACGGTAGGTGGTTCTTACTTCTCCCTGTGGATTTGTGCGCCTATGGCGGACATTCTGCAGCTTTTCAAGATAATCGGACGAACTTTCAAGGTCTACGACTTTGGAGAGGCTTCTATAGTTGAGAATATGGTTTCCCTTAGTGAGAAGGCCCGCCGTGAGGGAATATTGGCCTTGGAAGAGGGGCTCGACGACCTTGATGATCCCTTTCTTAAGGAAGGTTTGCGCCTGATGGTCGATGGTTCTGATGGAAACGTAATCAGGGCAATCCTTGAGAGTGAGATGGCCCAGACTGAGGCCCGCCACATGAAGTACATAAACCTGATGATCCAGTGGGCTGGATTCGGACCGGGATTCGGAATGATGGGTACCGTTATCGGTCTTATAGGAATGCTTCGCAACCTGGAGGACAAAAGCTCCCTGGGACCCAACATGGCTACGGCTCTTATTACGACCCTGTATGGAGCGTGGCTTGCCAACTGGCTCTTTGGACCTATGTCCCAGAAGCTTATCTTGCAGAACTCTTATGAGATGAACGCCAAGGAGATGGTCATAGAGGGAATCCTTTCCATACAGGGAGGAGACAACCCCCGCGTCCTTGCCCAGAAATTGCTTACCTTCCTTGACCCGAAGACCCGTAAGACGGTTGAGGCTAACGTCCTTAAAGACTAAGGCGGGGGCTGAGAATGGGAAAGAAACAGAAAAAGGATCCGGAAAAGCCGTCAACCGCCTGGCAGGGAACATACGGAGACATGATTACGCTCATGCTCTGTTTCTTCGTAGCCCTGTACGATCCTACGGAGACGGATGCTGTCCAGATGGCGGCGCTTTCCGCGTCCATACAGAACAATAATCCCGGCGGAGGAATCTCCATAAGCCAGGGGCGGCTT
>JAFTEK010000233.1 GCA_017453705.1 Treponema sp. | reverse complement strand
CTTTGTTCGAGAGATAACTGGATGTCATCTTTTGACAAAGCACAAGAGAAAGTGGGAGGGGTGCGCCCCCTTCCCTCTTTTTCAAAATTCAGGAGGAATTGTCCATGAATACAGCAATCAGTATGATTGGGCAGATGATGGCCACGGATGGCCTGTACAAGACTCCAGTAGCATCAAAAGGTAAAAAAGCTTATAGCGGGAATCCAACGGAGGCCGTGTTAAGCAATTTTCCTAACAGTGCGGCTGAAGTTGCGGAAACTCTGTCTCAAAACATTGCCGACACCAAGAATAGCGTCGAGAAGGTTTTAAAGACTTCGGATGTTGTGCTTGGAAGAACATTGCAATTCTCTGTAAACCCTGAGCTGGGAAAGGTCGTAGTCAAGGTTATCGATCCGAACACTCAGAGCGTAATACGGGAAATCCCGTCAGAGGATATGCAGAAGTTGCAGGCCTACTTTAAAGAGGCCTCCGGCTTGATTTTTGATGAGAATGTATAAGAGGCTACGCTGTCTCAAGGGGCAGCGTAGTTCTTCTTTTAAATAGGAAAGGACGGAATTATGGCAGACGGATTAAGTATACCAGGAGTTTCGGACAAGTATAAGACAAATGATCTCGTAGAAGCCCTGATGGAGGTTGAGCGCATTCCCCTCAAGAGGGAAGAGTCCAACTTGGAGAAGTATCAGGGACAACAGGACGCTTGGAGGGGCGTAAACCAGAAGGTTTCCGCGCTCAGGGAAAGCGTCAAGAACTTGTATTCATTTGACAATCCTTTCAACAGCAAGAACACTAAATCTACCGATGAGGCGGCCATAACAGCCGACGCGAACCGCGATGCGGACTTGGGGGACTTTAAGATAGAAGTCGTCCAGGAGGCCACCTGTGACCGCTTTTTGAGCGGCAACATAGACAAGAATTATAAGGTCGAGGCCGGACGTTATGTCTTTGGTGTCGGTGACAAGACAATAGATTTCAACTGGAAGGGCGGCAAGCTCTCTGACTTTGTTAAGGCCCTCAATAAACGTGGCACAGACTTAATTAAGGCCAGTGTCATAGGGGTGAGCAAGAAGGACAGTGCCCTTCTTATCGAGGGACTTAAAGAGGGCGAGGAGAACAAGCTCGTCTTTAAAGAGAAGGCTTTGGAATTTGCCAAGGCTATAGACATGGTTGGTGAGGCGAAGATGGAAACTACCAGCCTGTCTTCTTCCCTCATGGAATACAAAGTTCCGTCCACAAGCGACTCCGTGCTCCAGGAAGGTATGCCCGCCCTTTCCAAAGGTGGGGTCACGATGCAGGACGGCAGCATATCCATCCCTGCCAGAAACGCGATAGAAATTCCTATAGCGGGCGGCTTGAACGCAGACGGCAACCAGATTGTCCAGTTTACATTCAAGGCTGAGGAGACCGTTGATATAACCGAGGGGTATAACAACTCGCTTGCCAATCCAGACCTTCCTGACGCGGGGAGCGTAACTTTTGGTGGTATAACCGTCTACAATGAGAAAAGTGACGCCTCTTTGGATTCTGCTATTGTTCAACAGGATAAGGTTCCGCTTACTCCCATCGATGACTCAAACTACATAGCGATTCGCAACAAGGACGGATCTGAGACGCCTATAGATATAAGCACTCTTCCTGTGGACGAGGATGGGAACGTTACTGTTTCAATATCCCTGGATGACTATCCTGATGCGGAAGGTCTTGTCATACGCAATTCCAACACAGGCAAGGCTGTCACGATGAGTGTGCCGCAGTCCTTTGATGCATCTCAAGCAAGGGGATTCAATCCCAAGCATGCTATTTCCACCGCCGGTGATGCAACGATAAAGTATGAGGGCATCACAATGACCAGGGGTAGCAACGATATAGATGACATAATCCCGGAAGTGACCCTTCACGTCCATGACAAGACGGACAAGCCTGCCACCATAACAGTTATGAGCGACAAGGAAGCTGTCAAGAATGCCCTCATTACATTTGTAGGTAATTACAATCAGGTTGTGGCTGAGATAAATATTCTGACAAGCAACAAACCTGAGGTGATAACTGAGCTTGACTATCTTTCAGATGATGAGAAGGAAAAGGCTGAGGAGAGGCTTGGGATGTTCCAGGGGGATTTCACTCTGAACAACGGAAAGTCCTCCATGCAGCGTATCGTTTCTGCGGCGTATCCCCACTCGGAGTTTGCGGAAATCACTATGCTCAACCAGATTGGCATATCCACAAACGCTTCGACTAACAGCACAAGTTACAGTGCATCCAGGCTCCGTGGCTACCTTGAGATAGACGAGAAAAAGCTGGATGCCGCCATTGACAATAACTTGGACGACATAAAGAAGCTCTTTGGTTATGACAAGGATGGGGATCTCATAGCGGACGACGGAATAGCCTATATGCTGGAAAAGCAGGCTGCCTCTTGGACTCAGTCGGGCGGAATCATTGCCTCAAAGATGGGAACCTTGAACACCCAGATTGAGAATTCCAACAAGAAGATTTCCGAGCTTCAGGTTCAGCTGGACAGAAAGGAGAGCAATCTCAAGGCTAAGTATTCCAATATGGAAGGAACTCTCAATGGACTCGAAAGCCAGCAGAAGTCCATAGAAAACACCTTCAAAAACAATTCCAACAACAAGTAGGGGTAGGCTATGGTTTTAAAAGTGAATGGGCAGCCCGTGGATGTCACCTTGGAGGACGAGAAGACCGTTGGTGATGTCTTGAAGTCCTTTGAGGATGCTATTTCCCAGAACGAGGCGACCACTGTTGGAATAGTCTTGGATGGGGTCACGGTCTCTCCTGATGCTTTTGATGAGATTCTTGGGAAGGAGCTGGAGGACAAAACGTCTCTTGAACTGACTGTTTTGTCAAAAGGGGAGATTATCTCTGCCCTCAAGGATATTTCTGCCAAGATGTCGGCTCTTTCACTTGATGAGATACCTGTTCTCCTGCAGGCTGGTAAGGACAAGGAAGCTGCAGCCTTGATAGACAGCCTTGCCACTGAGTGTGATGCCTTCTTCCATACGGCAACGATGAGTTCTCTTTTCCCTGATGTGTACGGAAAGCTTGAGATTGATGGAACGGATTTCCTTGGCTTTTTCAAGGATTTTCTTCAGATTCTATCGGATTTTAAGGATGCGATGGAAGGCAATGACACTGTGACAGTCGGGGATTTGGCTGAATATGAGATAGGCCCCAGGCTCAAGGCTGTCACTCAGGCTATTACAACTCTTTGACAAGGCTTTTTGCTGTGTGATTGTGCGTTTTCTTCCGATTCTTATAGTTAAGGGGTAGACTATGCCGTTTTTTAATGCGAATTTACTTTTGGACGTTGCCAGGGATAACAACGGTTATATATATACGGTTATTCTGGTTGTTGTCTGCATCATAGTTGGGGCGGCTCTTATAGGAATAGTGCTAGGCAAGATACGTGCGGCCAGGAAGCCTTCAAACTGGCTTGAGGTTAACAAGGACAAGCCGACCAAGAAAGAAAACATAAATAACGTTGCGCAGCTTGCAGGACTCAACAGTGAGGAGAAAAAAATCCTTGAGGCCACTTGCAAGAAATTTACCCCAAGAAACATAGAATACCTTATACGAGACAAGGACTCCATCAAGGAGCTTTTCAGAAAACAGTATCAGGATATGAAATCGGCCAGGGCAGATGAGGAAAAAATGCAGTCTTTCTTTGAGATGCGTTTCAAGCTTGACCGTGCCCACGAAAACATTACGATGATTTCTAATGCGAAAGCCATCCCTGAGGGGCAGAAGCTGACCTATATGGATGGTGATCGTTACCAGTGGACGCTTACACTGGACAGGATAGACAGTCAGGGCATAGTTATTTCCATACCGCAGCAGCTTTATGCTAGTGAAAAAAAGCCGGCTCCTCTTGCCAAGTTTGTTATGACTTTCAGAACCGAAGCGGGTTCGTCTTATGCCCTTCTTTCCAGGGTTGTTCGCTATGAGGAAGAGAAGAGTGGAAAGTTCATCCTTATAGCTTCATCCAACAGTACGCTTACAGCCGCCCAGAGGCGCGGTTCCAAGAGGCATCCTCTGTCTGTGCCCTGCAAGTTCTGCTCCGTAAAACCGATAAAGCAGGGCGGTTCGGTCAACTACGAGATTGCCGAGAAGAAGTATGACGGTCAGCTCCACGATATATCAACGGGAGGTTGCCGTTTTGACTGCCAGATACCGATAAAACAGGGGCAGTATTTAAGCTTGGAGTTCAACATAGGCAATGTGCCGATACAGGTGATAGGTTTCATAGTTATGACAACCAAGGATTCTGCTTCTGAGAGCAAGACTTTTATCCTGCATATCAAATTCGTGGATCTTGGGATTGCCGACAAGAACAGGATAGCCGCATTTGTATATGACTACGAATAGAATCAAGGCTATTGTTTCTAACACAACTTTATGTTATAATATTTACTACAATGCGAGTGGCAGAGATTAAGTCGATTTCAAAAGATGACGGCTATATTTATTACATAAACCGTTACAAGGCGACGGCCGTAATCGAGTACCTTTCTAAGGAAGCCTCATTCCCTTTTTCTTTTTATGTTGAGATTAATCCTTTAGGAATGAGATCCTACCATGTCAACAATATCCCTAGGTCATTGGATTATCCCATTATCCCTGTGATGAAAGCTCTCAAAGAGTGCGTCATAGAAATGGACAAAAAGCACGAGCTTCCATGACCGCCAGTAGCTTTACATTTAACCCCCGGACAGAGGCGGAAACCATAGCCTTGGGGGTAAAGATAGGTAGCTTGTTGGAGCCAGGTGATGTTTTGGCTATGTCTGGAACTCTGGCCGCAGGGAAAACCACCATTACAAAAGGTATTGCCCAGTCACTTGGTGTTGAAGACACCGTAACAAGTCCTACATTTTGTCTTGTCAGCGAATACGAAGGAAAATCCATGCCTCTTTACCATATTGATGTATACCGTCTGGAAGGTGAGGAGGACTTTATGAACCTGGGCGTGGAAGATATGCTTTATGGAAATGGTGTTTGTGTTATTGAATGGTGTGAGAAGGTTAAGTCCTGCCTGCCCAAAAAGTCTATATTTATAACTTTTACCCCTAAGGATGATGGCAGTAGGGAAATAAAGATTGAAAACTGGAGCCATGCTGGAATAAAATGAAAGCCCTTGCCATAGACTGCGCTATTTCAAGAATTGCCATAGCTGCCAAAGATGCAGAAAAGTCCGTCAAGCTTGTTTACGATATTGGAATCAAGCAGTCTGAGAAGCTCCTTCCTGCTGTTGATTTTGTGCTTCGGGAGCTTAATCTTGCTCCTTCCCAGCTGGACTACAGCTGCATCACTTTGGGACCTGGCTCTTTCACCGGGCTTAGGCTGGGGCTGAGCACCCTCAAGGCACTTACGCTTGCATGTAATACTCCTGTCTATGGGGTTGGCAGCCTGGAGGCTTTTGCGTATCCTTGCCAGGACTATGATGGGGTCATAAGTGTGATAGAGGCCAAGGAAGACGAGTATTACTATCAGTTCTTCTCCAAGGG
>JAFTEK010000232.1 GCA_017453705.1 Treponema sp. | reverse complement strand
TGCGGGGATGCAGCACCTGGGCACCGAACATTGCAAGTTCCTGAGCTTCTTCATAAGTAACCTCACTCACAGGGCGGGCATCGCTGACCACGCGGGGGTCACTCGTCATTATTCCGTCCACGTCCTTCCATGTCTGTATCTCAGCAGCCCCCATAGCCGCGCCTATGATTGTCGCGCTCAGGTCGCTGCCCCCACGTCCCAGGGTCGTTATGGTTCCCTTCTTGTCCTTGGCGATAAAGCCCGTGACTATGGGGATAGCAGTGTCAGAGCCGTCCTTGTAGGCTCTCAATGACCTGGGGATGTTATCCCAAACCTCGTCCAAAAGCTCCGCGGCCATATAGTTGGAGTCGCTGACCATGCCGATATCCCATGCATCGTAAAAGCGAGCATCAGTACCTTCCTTTGACAGGTAGGCGGCCATCATACGAACGCTCATCCTCTCACCGAATGAAACAAGATAGTCACGAGTCCTCTTGGTAAGCTCCCTCAGCATGGAAATGCCTGTCAGCAGGGTCTTAAGCTCCCCCAAAAGCTCCTTTATGGCCGGAACATCCACGCCAAGCTCCACCGCAGTGTCCAAGTGCAGCTTTTCAACATTGCCCATATCCACATTCCCCTGCACAGCCTTGTCAGCGGCTTCCAGCAGGTAGTCCGTAGTATCGCCCATCGCACTGAGGACTACGACGGGTCTTTCATCTTTATATGCCTGTATTATCTTGGCTACATGGCGAATTCTCTCCGAGTTTGCAACGGAGGAACCGCCGAATTTCATCACTATCATAGTGCCAGATTATAACGAACTGGACTGGATTAAACAAGCATTACTATTCTTTTCATGGCTACATTATACCTCATGTCCAACAGCAACAGACCTGTTCGGAAAATACGTTTCTGAACAGGTTTTATATCTCACTCATGGGAAATCTGCATCAAAACCGGCAGGATTTTTCGCTTCTCACGGGGATATGCGTATCCTTTAAAGCTCACTTCATCAGGGGAAAAATCAATCATTTCCGTGTCCATCAGCTTGTCCTTGCCGACCGCCTTCTGGACACGCTTGTAGAAGTTCTCACGTCCTGTAAGACCGGAGCGGACAGCTTTCTCGTAATGCGATATTACGGAGTCTATGTCCAGCTCCTCCGGTGAATAAAGCACGACAAAGTAGTCAGTGCCCGGAACATTGTCCATTTGGATATATTTGTCCTCGGCAGGATATACAATTGTATTATCGGAGTAGTCCAAAAGTGGGGATGTATTCTGGAGCGGAAAGATGACATTAGCCTTTCCTGTGGTCTCATCCGAGGCAAAGGCATATACATAGCAGGGCTTGCTGTTGGTCATGTAGAGCTGGAAACTTGTAAGGGAATCATAAGAACCGTCCGTCTCATACACACCGTCTCTACAAAAGAGCTCCATGTTTTTTTTCTCATGGCGCACAGGAAGCTTAAACGCCCCTTCATAAACAAGCTGCTTTTCCATCTCAGGGCGGGGCGCAGGCTCCGGCTCATCATAGGGGTTAAACGGCAGAGGGTCTACAGCTCCGTCCCCTATTATCGCAGTGCTCATCTCATAGGCACCCCGCGTACAGCTTGCAAAGTCCTCGTAAGGAATCCAGACGTAGCCGTCCCTGCCCCAGCCGCTTCCCCAGCTGTTCTGGATTAAAAAACTGCCTCCCCTCCTGCTGTCATCATAGCCCACGACGAGCATGGCGTGGCCATCCGGCTGCCCAAAACTATCCCAATAAGACGGCTCCCAGTATTCTCTTGCCCTGCTAAACGAATTATACACGAGAAACGAAATCACGACCGGTTTATGCTCGGAGAGGCTTTTCTTTATGGAGCTGATTTTTTCACTGCTACTACTGGTATATGAAAAAAGCGTCGCATAGTCGCCAATCCTGTACATGGTGCTGCCCTCATACTCAGCAGGAGCGTCAAAATTGCCAAAATTGTCCACATTGGCGGCCTCCCTTGCGGAGCGGTAAGGAACACCGTTATTCTTTAGGAATTCCATAGCAGTCTCTATGGTCATGCCGTTTCCCTGCCTGTCACCGGGATTGCAGCTCTGAAAAAGATAATATGGAGAGAAAACGTTGCCAGTAGTAATCCTACGGTCAGTGCGAGAGTTTATTACGGAGTCCACTGTCGTCATCCCTGCGTAACTCGTAGCCCATGAAACACAGGTACCGAACTGCCCTTGGTCGCCCGGATAGGGAGTATATGAAACAAGGCTGACGCTGGTAGGCAGGTTCTCATAGGCACGGGTAACAAGGCGGGCCTTCCTTGGAAGTGACTCATATACATCCGGGTCAAACTCAAGTCCTGTGGCATATTTTTTTGCACAGGAAGCCAACAGAAAAGATGAAAAAGCCGCGAGCAGAACACGAAACACAAGCTTCATACGTTACGTACCGCCCTAAATCCAGTGTTGTCGCTCTTATAGGAAGGCACGACGGCTTCTATCACCTTTGGGGAACACCATGCCTCCCCGCTGTCCCAGGAGCCGCCTTTCAAGACCCTGAAATTGCCATCCAGCGTGTCATAGCACCATTCCCATACAAGGCCGTACATGTCGTACAATCCGGCTGCGTTGGCCTCCTTCTGACCGCAAGCCTTTATACTGCCAAGGGAGTTGTCTGAATACCATGCAGAGTCATGGATATTCGTCTTGGAAGGGGCTTTTCCAGCAGCCTTCTTCCATTCTTTCTGGCTGGGTAGTCTCCAGCCGTTCTTGCTCAAGTCCGCAGTGACATTATTGCGGTCAGAAAGGCTGTACACAGGATCCAGGTTCTCCTTTACGCTGAGCGCGTTCAAAAACACAAGGGAATCATACCAGTCCACCCATGTGACAGGTATCGTGCTCGCGTTGGAAGAAGCATCCCCATCCAAACTCATGACAGACCGGTACTGACCAAGGGTGACAGGAGTCTTTCCGACCAAAAGCTTTCCGCCTATGCATACGGTATCCAATAAAGAATTCGAAGAAGAAAAGTCTCCTCTTGTATTCTGCGCTGAACCGCCAGTATCAGGACGGCTCATCTTATCCCGCACATAATCCACAGCCTCGCCAGCACGCTTCTTTCCAGACTCAACACCCTCGCCAACTTTCTTGGACACGACAGAAACCGCCGCCCGCCCGCTGGAAGTAAGCACCGAGAATATAACAATGACGACAAGCAGCATCATGGACAGTATGCAGATAATCAAAGTGTATACAAACTGGGATTGGCGGTTTTCCTTTCCGTTCACGTTGACAGTCCGCCTCTGGGGACTGGACTTTTTGTAGCCGTTCAAAAACAGCTGATCCGATGTGTCAATTGTAAAAGACGGTATTTGCGAATTTCCTGTTGCTTCCTGCACTTCGCTGCGTACCGTCTGCATAATCTCGATAAAAGAGACATTTTGCTCGTCTATATGCCCAAGCAGAGCCTCAGTGAAGGGACTGTGCCTGCCGCTGCCGTCAGCTGCCACCGTACCAGGTCTGCATGAATAAGCGATGATACAGCCGGCAACAGGGCTGGCTTCGATTACCGCAAGACCGCGCGATACCCCTCTCGTTTTTGCAAGGGGATTGTTCCGGCAGGCATCAAGTATGACTATCAGGTTTCCCCCGCCGCTTCCTACGGCATCCAGACTATGATTCACGACCCGATTCAAGGAAACAGCCTCGATTTCCAAATCTGTGGCGTCCTTTATCTCCGACTGTACAGGAATAAGGTAGTTCTCACCGCCGCTTTCCATTCCATGCCCCGAATAATAAAGCAACGCAATGTCCGCGTCAGTTATGCTTGAATAAAACTTCTTGAAAGACTCGTTCATGGCCTTGCGGTCTGCGTCAGTAACACAGTCCACGTCAAATCCAATGCTCCTGAGCTTGTCCTGCATGTCCTTAGCATCGTTCACGGGGTTGGACAAGGCCAGAGAGCCTTTGTATTTGGCATTTCCAATGACAAGGGCTATCTTCTTGTCCTCCCCGCCCCCGCTTGTCGCCCAGGAAGAAATCATAACGGTGAGCAATGACAGAACAAGCACGGCGGCTTTCTTTATATCAAATCCAATGCTTATCATATTAATATCCATATACCTTCCTGTGCATGCGCCAGTATCCTTCCTCAGCTTTATCATACTTATCCATGGCATAACCATAATATGTCATGGCGTTCCAGTCACTCCTGCTCACTCCACGCCCGTTCTCA
>JAFTEK010000231.1 GCA_017453705.1 Treponema sp. | reverse complement strand
CAGTCCATATACCGCTTCCGTGGGGCGGATGTGGCGGTGTTCAACGAGCTGAAGGATGATCTTGGAACAGGGATGCTTCAGATGAATAACAACTACCGGTCGGTTCCTGAACTTCTCTCGTTTTTTAACCAGCTGTTCGGCGGCTTTATGCCTTCCTCTGCGGACTGTGGAGGCTCATTTGTCTTTAACAGGGATAGTCCTGACCTTTTTGAAGCTACCTACCCATCGGAAGCCTGTGCCTCAAAGGTTGATTTTACAAGCCATGAGGAGATTCCATTGCCTGCTCTCGATGAAACCAATTCTAAGGCTCGTGTCTGTATGTTCAACAGCGCGCTTCTGGATCAGGATGCTGACGGCTTGCTTCTTTCCAGCCAGGATCAGGTTGCGTATTATATTGCCAGCCGGATACGTGAAATACATGATGCTGATCCCAACACATGTTTTTCAGATTTTGCAGTGCTGGACCGCTCTCGTACAAACCGTGTTTCCCTCATACGCTGGCTCAACGAATTTGGGATTCCATATACACTTGACCAGCAAGGCTCCCTTTTCCAGGAGGCTCCTGTCAATGACATCTATGTTATGCTCAGGCTTTGCGTATATCCCTCTGACAAGAGGGCGTTTGCGGCTGTCCTGGCTTCGCCTTTCGTGGGGCTTGGCAGCACGGCCGTCCAGTTGATCCTTGCGGAATATGCACGGTGTGAGAATTGGCGCGCCTTTGCCCCAGAGCTTGATGAAAGTATAAAGAGCGTCCTTTCCCCACAGTCATACGGACGTTACAAGCTGGCTAACGAACGTTTTGCAGCCTTCCGGGATAATGCTTTGAAAGATAAGATATGCAGGACTTTGGACAGGCTCTGGAATGCATCAGGCTACCGCTACAATCTTTTTGTGGGACAGAGCGAGTATTTGCTCTCCGAGCATTTTGACCTTTTGTTTGAGATGGCACGTAAGACTGACGATGCAGGCCTTTCTTTGGCTTGGTTCGTGGATCAACTGACAGCAATCAGGGACAAAAGGCCGGGCTTTTTCAAGATTGATCTTGATGAGGATATCAGCAATGTCGAGTATCCGCTGGAAAAAAAGGACAGTGTGTCTGTGATGACGATACACAAGAGCAAGGGCTTGCAGTTTGCCCATGTGTTTGTGCTGGGCTGCTGCGGTGCTACAAAGGCACAGGCCATAGGCAGCTTTTTTTACGATGATGAATACGCTCTTTCTGTCAGGCTCAAGTCCTCCGGGGGCAATCCTTTCTTTGAGCGGAAGAGAGATGAAATAAACAGGATGTCGGAGGAAGAGTTCAAGAGAATCTTTTATGTCGCTGTCACCCGCTCAGAAAAAGATGTTTGCATAGTCGGGGATTGGAAGGAGACCAAGACGGGCAAAGACATATCCCAGCTTCCCATGATGCAGAGGATTGTATGCTCCTACTACGAGGATGCCATGTCATCCTCTTTCAAGACAGGATCTGATGTATTTATCCCAGGCGCGGCATTTTTCTTCCAGTCTATTGCCCCTGTCAGCAAGGAGGAGGCTTATGCCGGAAGGGGAGGGGGCGACGGTGCTAAGACCCTGATAAAAAAAGTTCAGTCGGTATATGGGGCGGAGCCTGGCATTGCGTTTGAAAGCCCTGCCAGTGACAGGATGACCCCTCACTCTCTTGAGACGGCTGGCAAGATAGAGGGTGCACAAGGAAAGGACTTGTACCCGGCCCTTTCTTCCCTGCTGGAAAAATATGGCGGCCAGACAGGGGAGGATGATGAGGATGTGCAGGAAATGGATGCAGGCTATGTTTTGCAGGGGCGATTTGACTCTGCAAGTTTTGGAAGCCTTGCCCATAGCTTTCTTGAGGCTGCTTGCGGCGGAATGCCAGTCTCTGAGTTCGAGCCTGATGAAAAGCTCCTGAGGGACTTGAGCAAGGAGGATGTCCGTTCTGTCTGTGAAATCTGTTCCTGTATGTCATCCCGCTTTTTTGAGTCCGACTTGGGCAGGGCTTTTCGTGCCGCGAAAGAAGGGGGGCGGCTTGCTAAGTCTGAATACGCATTCAGGATGCACAAGGACGGAATATTCTATACAGGATGCATTGACCTGCTTTTTGAGCTTGATGGCATAGGCGGAAAGCGGCGTTATGTGATAGTCGATTACAAGACTGATTCCACCGTCAACCGGGAACGCTACAGGGGGCAGCTTGAGTGCTATAGGGATGCCGTGACCAGGATGTACGGCGTGGATACGTCCCTGGTGGACATGTACCTGTACTTCCTGCGCTTCAATCAGGCTGTTAAGCTTTAGGGAATCTCTGGCTTAGAAGAACCTGTCCACTGCGTCCTGAATGTGGGGGGGCAGGGGAACTTCAAAGCTCCTCTTGTTTCCATTGAGGGGCAGGGTCAGCCTTGTCGCGGCTAGGAGCAGCTTTTTTATCCCTGCCTTGCGGAGAATCTTGTTGCTCTTGAAGTCGCCATGCTGGTCGTCCCCGGCTATGGGGAAACCGGCCTTCGCGGTCTGTATGCGTATCTGGTGCATACGGCCTGTTTCGATGCTTATGGAAATCAGGCTCAGGGGAATTCCGCCGCTTCCAGATCCATCTGCTGCACCTTCATCTGCCGTGTGGACCAGGCCTTTCTTCACGAGCTTGTACAGGCTTACGGCCTCCTGAATCCGCCCATGTGCCTGTACCTGTCCTTTAAGGGTGCCTTCCGCCTGCTCCTTGCCGCCTGACTGGGGATGGCCGATGCAGACGGCTGTGTATTCCTTGTGTACATCCTTTCCTGCGATGAGCCTTGTCCATTTCGCCGCGGCCGCAGGATTTTTTGCCACGATGAGGATGCCCGCTGTATCCTTGTCCAGCCGGTGCACCAGGTGAATCTTGTAGCCCAGCTGCCTTGAAAGCTCCTCGTCCAGCGGGTGGCTGACCCCGGCACCGCCTTGCACGGAAATGCCGGCCTCTTTGTTTATCAAAAGAATTTCGCTGTCCTCATACAATACAGAAAGGCTTTTCATGGTTTGATTTGATTTTAATGTGCCGGGCATAAAATGGCAATGGCTGCCATGAAAAAAGCCGGAAAGTTTACATTTATGCCTGTCCTTGGCAAATGTATATTGCATGGAGCAAAACGAAAAAGCTTATGAGGAAGTTAAGCAAAGCCCCTGCATAAGGGAGCTTGCGATGCAGAACGGGCTTTCCTTTCCGAGCGACAGGGAGCTTCTCATGCTTATTCTAGGTTCCGGGACAAGGGAAGTTCCGGTGGAGTCACTTGCGCGCAGGTCTCTGGAGGTTATACGGGAAAGCCCTCCCGGAGACCTGGTGGCCAGGCTTGGCTGCATAACCGGCATGGGGAGGTCTAAGGCTCTTGCTGTGGCGGCCGCGCTGGAGCTGGGCAGGAGGATGAGCGGATGCCTTAGGGCTGTCGTCAACAGGCCGAGCGAGATTATCCCCTATGTGAAGCACTATGCGATGGAATGTCGGGAGCATTTTGTGTGCGTCTCACTGAACGGCGCGCATGAGATTATGGCAATCCGTGTCGTATCAATTGGAAGCACGAGCCGTGCCTTGATCCACCCCAGGGAGGTTCTTGCCGATCCTGTCGCCGAGCATGCCTCCGCGCTGATATGCTGCCACAATCATCCTTTCGGTTCCTGCCAGCCGAGCATATCTGACTCTGAGACCACAAGGGTACTTAAGGAGTCATCGGAGCTGTTGGGGATAAGTTTTCTGGATCATATCATTATATCCAGGGACGATTACTTTAGCTGTATGGAGCATGGTATGCTGGTCTAGGGAAACGCTGATTAATATAGGAGACATTAATCAGCGTTTCCCGTCAAAGTTTCGTAACTCTTTGTGTTACGAAACTTTGTGAATTTCGGAGTTAACACTGAATAATCCGCATTCGGATTATTCAGTGTTTCCCTAGGCGTGCCTGCGCTT
>JAFTEK010000027.1 GCA_017453705.1 Treponema sp. | reverse complement strand
TGTACCTTCTTTGTTGCCATTGTAAGCCTCCTTTTAACGTTATTACGTTATCACTATTTTAGTATAAAGCGTAATAACGTTAAGGTCAACAGGTTGATAGCGTTATTACGCTAAAATGCTTGTATGCAGACCTTTGCACAAAGACTGAGGGAAGAGATTGAATATACAGGGCTTCTCCAGAAGGAGCTGGCGGACAGGGCGGGGATAAAAAAGCGGGCTTTGGACATGTACCTCGGATCCCAGGCCTCTATTCCACCAGCTGACGTAGCTGTACGACTTGCAAAGGTTCTGGGAGTCACGGTGGAGTACCTTGTGACGGGGGAGAGAAACGAAGAACTTGACAAGCATCGTCCTTTCCGCAGGCTTGAGGAGGATTTTTCCGCCCTTCCTTCAGACATCGCCAAGACCATCGAGGCTATGGTTCACGCCATCGCCAGCCACAAGTAGCGTTTAGCCCGCCAGAAGACACGATGAGTGCCGCCACGTACAAACTTTTCAAAGTATACTTTGAGAATACTGGACTTCCTGCGCGGCGCGGCCATGCCGGGTTCAGCGTGAGGCTGAGGAGAGGTTTTCCACAAGCTCCAGGCGCATGAGAATCAGCTCCTGCCATCCGGTCAGGCGGGAACGGAAACCGAGGGGATTTCTGCCGTATTCGACAAAGCCGCAGCTGCGGTACAAGGCAAGGGCGGACTCGTTTTCCGCGACCACATCCAGTTCCAGCTGCGAGTAACCTGCCTTGCGGGCACATTCTATGCATGCCTCCGTCAGCGCGCGCCCAATCCCCAGCCCCCAGCAGTCCTTCTCTACGCTGATTCCAAAGCTGGCCCTGTGCCTCACTTTATGCTTGTTCCCCACGCGCTCTATCCCTGCTGTTCCTATAACCTTTCCGCCCAGCTCCGCAAGGATTTCAATCTCATCTGCACTCTCGGTCTTTTCTTTCAGGAACGAGGCTTCTTCCTCGACTGTCATGCTGTTCTCGTCAGGATAGGAGAGCAGCCAGTCCGTCTGCCCATGCGTCAGGTTGAAGTTGTCAAAGACATCCTTGCCGTCTTGTTCAGTCCCGTGCCTAAGAAGACATTCCCTGCCGTCCTTGGTCTTGATTGTCTTTCGGTATTCCATGATGTCCTCCCGTCATAGCTCAGCAGTCAGCATGAAAGGTTCCCTTCGCAGGCTCCGCCGACAGCTTCTGTTTTCCAAACCGGTCAAGAACTGCCAGCATATCATTAGGAAGTCGATTCCTGCACTCAGTGACCATCCCATCAGGAATGCCGTAGAACGCTTCCGCGATGCTCCCGGCGATGCAGGTCAGGGTATCGCAATCGCCGCCGAGTGAAACCGCACTCCTGATTACGTCCTCGAAATCAGCACCCTCAAGGAATGCCGTGACAGCCTCCTCCGCCACCGTGATGGTCATAACGGAATCATCGGTGAATTCTGATTCCGTGCTGAAAAGCGGAAAGTCCTTTGTCTTCGGGCTTCTGTCGAACTCATAGGGAGCACCAATCATATCTCCCAAAATAGCTCCGTACATTTCAATACCTCCTAAAATGTGGCCGCACGGATTTCCTCACCGGGTCTTCCCGTATCTTGAGCTTCGGATGCAAGCGAAAACACCTTAATCTTCATCATATTCCCAAAACCTTCGGGCATTATGCCAATAGAATTTCGTAAAAAATCCAAAAAACTTCAGATTATACCAACGGTTTGAATCATCTTTATCATAATGAAATTCACGCCCCTCAAAAATTCCTGAAAACTCGGTCTCTGGTATTTTCTCCAAATACTCCGGAACCAGTTGTTCCAAAGTGTCAGGATAAAAATTGTTTTCACTATAAAACTTTTCTATTGCATTTATTATTCTCTGCCCATTGACCAAGGCAATCTTATCATCATCAGTAAGAATGTTTTTTTTATATGAAACAATATGAATTGTATTTGCATCGGAATCTGTAAATGAAAAATCATTCGTTCTGCCTTCATCATGTACGATGAATTCATATTCCCCTGCCTTTGAATAATCCTTACTCGCGTTCTCTATAAAATCACCACCGAATATAAAAAAATCGGCGCTGATAAAAAAGTAAAAGGACAGGAAAAAGATATAAATTAAATTATATGGAAAAACCTTTCGCCTTTTTATGGAATAGATAATTGGAAACAGAAGACAAAATATAGAAACGGCAACCACGATAATGAGTGCGATAAAACCTAGTTCCCTACAAAAATAGTAAAAAAGACAAAACAAGAGATTTAGGATAATGTGCTTATGAAATAGATATAAAACTGTTATATCTGGCTCCATTTTTGCAACGCATATAGCCCAAGCAAGGGAACAAATGAATAAGATTAGAAATGTTAATCCGTAAAAAACAAGTATTCTTTTCTTTGTATTGAACAAATTTGTTCCCCCGGTCGAAGTTTTCGCTGTACCGCTACCCCGCATACCTGGCGAGGACTGCCCTCACCGCGCCCAAGTAGCTCCCGCCGAACAGGTTCAGGTGGTTCAAGAGCTGGTAGAGGTTGTACAGGTCGCGCCTGTCCTCGTAGCCCGCCTGCATGGGAAAGACCTCACGGTAGGCGGAATAGAAGGCAGGGGGAAAGCTTCCGAACAGCTGGGTCATGGCAATGTCCGCCTCCGCGTGTCCCACGTATGAGGCCGGGTCAATCAGCAGTGCCTTGCCGTCGCTCCCGCAGAACACGTTCCCGCTCCAAAGGTCTCCGTGCAACAGGCTGGGAGCTTCCGGCTCAACAAGGAAGCTGTCCAGATGGTCAAGCAGCCTGTCCGCCCGCCTCCTGTCGCCCTGGCTCAAGTACGGTGATGCCGCCCGCAGCTGAGGAGAGAGCCTGTGGTCACGGAAGAAAGTGACCCATTCACCGCACGGCGTGTTGTCCTGCGCTGTAGATCCAATAAAGTTGTTCTGGAAAAAGCCGAAGTTCTCGCTTGTGAAAGCCTTTGTGTCCGCCTGATGCATGGCGGCAAGCTCCCTTGCGAAGGTCTCCCAGTAGTCACCCTTTCTTCCTCCGCTTTGGATGAACTCCAGCAGCAGGAAGCTGTATGCTCCCTGTCCGCTGCCATAGCCGTCATTGAATCCTGTGCAGAGAACCTGCGGCGTGCCAATCGCACCGGTGCTTGCTATGGCTGCAAGGGATGCGGCCTCGCTTGTGAAAAATGCCACCCGCCCCCTGCCGTTCGCCTTCATGAAGATGCGCTTACCGTCACTGAGCGTGAGCGCATAAGCCATGTTTATGTCGCCGCCAGAAACCCTGTCCCGGCGGATGACCGTGACCGTGTTCCCGAACAGAGTGGATACGGCTGTGGCAAGCGAGTTGAAATGGGGCGGCTGTTCAAATTCCATAAGGTGCTCTTGGATTTCAGTCTAGCATGGGAACACCTTTATTTCAATAGAGCTGTCGGAAGACCGGCCTGGTCATTGACTCCTGCGACAAAATGAAAGCGAGCATGTGATAAAGATATGGGCGCACCGGGGCTGCAGCTACTCATATCCTGAGAATACGCTTCCTGCGTTCAAGGCGGCCTGCCAGCTGCCTGTGACCGGGCTGGAACGGGCATCCTACCCAAAAGCTGTGCTGCAGCTGCAGGAAGGCACCCCGCCCCTGCTGGAATGCTACCGCTCATACCGTACAAAACTGGAACCGCTGGTAAAAAGATGATACCTCACACCGTTTCTATAAATTCCCTTTCTTCCACGACAAACCTAGCATAGCCTGTAGCCAGACCGGGGCAAATGCGATGTCGTAAGTCGCGCTATTATATGCGACTGGCCTTGCAAGCAAGGCTACGACTCGATAGCACTCTCTAAAAACTGGGCTTGACCAGTTTTTAGAGATGCCCTATCATCGTGGGCTATGGAAACACTGTGCAGCGCGGGAATCGTACTGGCGGCGGCCATCTGGGGCTTCGCCTTCGTCGTGGTCAAGGACAGCCTTGCCTATGTGGGGGCAATCTGGATGATTGCCATCCGTTTTACCATCGCGGCAATCCTGCTCCTGCTTGTATGCTGCCGCCGCCTGAAAAAACTTGATGCCTCGTACTGGAGGCATGGGGCTGTGCTCGGCACGCTGATTTTCCTGGCCTATTCCTTCCAGACCGTAGGCTGTGACTACACCAGCGCGGGCAAGAACGCCTTCCTGACATCAGTTTATGTCATACTTGTTCCCCTCATCTCGTGGCCTGTCTACAGGAAACGCCCCTCCTGGCACGTATTCCTGGCGGCAATCGTGTTCTTTGTCGGGATAGGCTTTGTCGCCTTGCAGGAAGGCAGCGGCTCGCTTCTTGAGATGAACATAGGGGACATACTTACGCTGGTCTGCGGGATATTCTACGGTATCCACATCATATTGATAGCCCGCTATGACAAGAAAGAGGATCCTGTCCTGCTCACCGCCCTGCAGTTCCTTTTCACCGCCCTATGGGCATGGCTTGCATCCCCGCTCATCACAAACCCCGCGGTCAACCGCCCGCTTGAGCTGGAGGCCCTGGCAAAGCCTGCAACAATCCTTTCCATGCTGTATCTTGGAGTCCTGTCCACGATGCTCGCGTACCTCCTGCAGAACGTCTGCCTGAAATACGTACCGTCATCCCTTGGTTCGCTTTTCATGTCGCTTGAGGCGGTCTTCGGGGTAGTGTTCGGCATACTATTCCTTCACGAGGACGTCTCACCCCGAATGTTGCTGGGATTTGCCCTCATCTTTGCCGCCATACTGATTGCGGAGCTGTTTCCCAAGTGGAAGGGCAGCCGCCCTTGAAAACCAGTTCATCGGACGGGGAGACTTGTAGCGTTCAGTAGATACCGTTGTATGTGCAAGAGAACCGACCAGTCCCTTGGAGGGAACCGGACTGTCCCTAAGGCGGAACCGCCCGGTTCCATGATGGGAACTGGCCTGTCCCGCGGACAGGACTGCTCCTGTAATGACAAAAAAAGCCCCGGAACAGCATCGCGATCCGGGGCGGGAAGTCTGACAGGGCTTGTCTTAGCTTGCGGTGAATGTAATCGGGCTGGTGCAGCTCAAAGGCTTTCTCCTCAGCCTGCTGCCGTGGAGAAAGCGGGTGACAACTCGGATGCGGTAGCGCTCCCCTGCCTCCAGCCCGTGAGGGATTATACACTCAAGGATTGTTCCCTGGTTCCTGCACAGCGAGGCCTCGCCGACCATGACGGACTTGCCCGGATGCCTCACGCTGTCAAAGAACAGTCCGTTCGTCCCGCTCTCCCCGGCAATGCGGAGCATTTTGCCTTCGATCAATAGGATGTTCCCCCTGCTCAGCACTCCCTCAGGGCAGTTGCCCTGATTCACGCTGTCCCAGCCCGATCCGTGGTCTTTTATCCTCGTGATTTCGGGGTGCCAGCTATTGCCGCACCTGATGACAGGGGAAAGGGCTGTCATGGTCTTTTCAATTCCCTGTGACGGCCTGTATCGCACTGTCAGGCGGTTCCTGCCGCTGGTGAACCCGGCCTGCTCGCTGGCAAAGCTCCCCTTGACGGCGGGATAGAGCGTTCCCAAACCAAAGTCCACGGAGATGCCCTCTCTCAGCCGCATCGCGATGGCATTGACAGCCGCGTCCCACAGCTTCTTGAATTCCGCGCTGTCCAACCCGCTGCCCTCGGAGCGCATGTCGTTGAGTATGTCATCCATGCCTATATGCACGCGATTGACCACCCTGGCATAGTAGCCGGAGTTCCCTGACTTGAACATGTCGTTGGGATAGAGGGCAATGGGGAGCCTGCCGGATTTAGGCTCGATGTCTTTTTTGTCAATGAGTTCCTGTCTCATAGCTATAAACCTTCCTTAATTGATGTGATTTTCTTCAGTGTAATGCTGGAAGGGATCAGGCTGATGTCATAATTTGTCCACAAAGAAAAAGCTGCCCCGACGTATGGAAGAAAACGAGGGAAGGCCGGCAGCGGACTTGATTCCCGGCCTACTCCTTCCAAGGGAAAAGGAAGGACTTCCAACGGCGGGGCCCCAGCATCTTCTTGTCATTGGCAATAAGATCATCCCAGGGCACGTCTTTCCGCTGCTCTTTGGTCAGGCCGGGGTTAACCTCGTACCAGTCGTACTTGTACATAAGGAGACGCAGGGCTTCCGTACAGCTCACGGTGACTGTCGCAGCCCCGTTGAGAATCCCGAAGCTGAACACCGCCACGGCAATGTTCACAAGGTTTAAAAAGCCCAGCCCTATCGTAAAAGCCGTATTGTCAAAGAAAATCATGTATGACTTCTTAAGGCATTTCCTGAAGCCGTTGTGCATCATGCTCCTGACAGGCAGGAAATACTGAAGTGACAGGACGGTGATGATTATAAACCAGAATACAAGGCTCATCATCAGCAGCCCAAGCAGACTACCCTGGGAGCCATCCTCCGGAATCCAGACATGGAAGTAATAGGGCATGCTGACTAGGGCAATGGCAACGACAAGAGCCAGGTACAGGCCGAATAGGGCACCGTCTTTTATGGAAGGAAGGATATTGCCAAAATACCTGGACAGCTTTGCCCCCTCAAAGCTTGCTATCTTGAGGGCGTTGTCTCCCTCCGCGAAAAAAAGAATTCCCATGACAACACAGAAAAACGCAAGGGAAACGAACATGGACAAGTCCTTAAGCACGGCAGGCCCCGGCAGGGCTGCCATAAGCATGACGACGGCCAAGCAGATTGCAGCAGAAAGGACAATGAACAGGTTTATGACCATCAGATGAAAAAGGTTATCCCAGATATCGCAGAAATTCTTCTTTATAAGGAAACGAAACATGCATACAGGTTACTGATTTTGCGCAAACTAGTCAAAGGGGCATACCTGGAGCATATTCTGCAATACCCTTGATAAAGGACTGGCTTTTTTGTATAATTCCTTATAAAATCAACGGTTTTACCAGAGGGAAAACAAATGCTGGACTATCGATTCATAAAGGACAACCTTCAAGCTGTAAAAGACAACATAAAAAACAGGAACATGGAGGCAGACGCAGACCTCGTAGTTAAGCTCTACGATGAGAGGACTGCACTCACGACCAAGCTGCAGGGACTTCAGCAGAAACGTAACGAAAACGCT
>JAFTEK010000230.1 GCA_017453705.1 Treponema sp. | reverse complement strand
CTCTGACCAGCGCCCCTCTACGCTGGCTTTCTTCATCCACTCATCGAGCTTGTCCGATATGGCCGGAAGATTGATGTATAGGTGCTTTGTTTCCCTTATCTGTGGTGTGGATCCGCAAGTGGAACAACGTGGTTCTTTCAGCTCCACGGGATCCAGCAGCGAGCCGCACTTGTCGCACTGGTCTCCGCGCGCATCCTCGTAGCCGCACTTGGGGCATATTCCATATACGAACCTGTCCGCAAGAAACCTCTCGCACTTGGGACAGAAGGGCTGCTTGTTTGTGTGCTCGGTGATATATCCGTTTTTTTCCAGTTCCTTGAAGAACAGCTGGGTTATCTCCGTGCACTCCTCGTTGGAGGTGCGCCCGAATTTGTCAAAGTTTATCCCGAACCACTCGTATATCCCGCGGTGCTGCTCAAAGTAATAGTCGCAAAGCTCCTTCGGGCTTTTGTGCTCCTCCAGGGCTTTTGTTTCCGTCGCCGTTCCGTATTCGTCCGTACCGCATACGAACAATGTCTCGTATCCACGGCTACGGCAGAAACGGGAGAAAACATCGGCAGACAGGGTTTGGATGACGTTGCCCAGATGGGGGATGTTGTTCACGTAGGGCAGGGCCGACGTGACAAGCCTTCTATTGTCGCTTTTTGGGGGAATAATCTTCAGTCCGTTCATGGGCATATATTATAGAAGAAAACACCCCTTGTTGCAAGGCTTATAGGGCGTCCCTAAAAACTGGGCAAGCCCCATTTTTAGAGATTGCCTTCGAATATAAGCCTCTCTTGTTCCCTTGAATTTTACCGGCAGTTTTTTATAATATGACGATGGATTCCTGAGTCTTGGGATAATAAAAAATATTTTTTTGTCGTATAAAGTGGGGAATTCGGCCTAAGACCTCCATATATATATGTAGTATGAGAGGCAGACTTTGGCGCAGCCCTGGCAGGAGCTGTTGCCTGGGCTCTGGCCCGAATTTCTTCTAGGGGGTAGATTTGGCAAAGATGACAGAAGAGAAGGCTCCTTCCGAGATGTCGGAGAAACTAAAGGCTCTGGAAGCGGCGAGACTCCAGATAGAAAAGGAGTTCGGTGCGGGTTCCCTTATGAAGCTGGGAACAAGCACTGACATGGGGGCCATAGATGTGGTTCCGTCTGGTTCAATCCTTTTGGATGAGGCCCTGGGGGTTGGCGGTTATCCCCGTGGCAGGATTATCGAGATGTACGGGCCGGAAAGCTCCGGAAAGACAACCCTGGCCCTGCACGCTGTTGCGGAAGCCCAGAAGCTGCATGGAATCGCGGCTTTCATCGATGCGGAGCATGCGTTGGATCCGATTTACGCCAAGAACCTGGGCGTGAACATTGATGAGCTATGGGTCTCCCAGCCTGACACGGGTGAGCAGGCCCTTGAGATCTGCGAGAACCTTGTCCGCTCCGGTGCGGTGGATATAATCGTAGTGGATTCCGTCGCTGCGCTGACTCCCCAGAAGGAGATTGAGGGCGAGATGGGCGACTCCGTTATGGGGCTTCAGGCACGGCTTATGAGCCAGGCCTTGCGCAAGCTTACCGCCATAGTCGGCAAGAGCAAGTGTATTGTCGTGTTCATAAACCAGATACGCATGAAGATAGGGGTTATGTTCGGCAATCCTGAGACGACTACGGGAGGCAACGCCCTCAAGTTCTATTCGTCAGTACGCCTGGAAATCCGTCGCGTGGAGTCCATCGGCGGCAAGGGCGAGGAGGACGTGCTTGGAAACCGTGTGCGCGTCAAGGTTGTAAAGAACAAGGTTGCCCCGCCTTTCCGTAAGGTGGAGCTGGACATATACTTTGGCAAGGGTGTCTCCGCGCCGGCATCCCTCTTGGATTCCGCCGTCAAGCACGGAATCATAGACAAGAAGGGGGCCTGGTATACGAGGGGCGATGAGAAGGTCGGCCAGGGAAAAGAAAACGCCGTCGCCTTCATCGAGAACAACCCCGACTACCGGCTTGAGCTGGAACATGCCCTTCGTGAGAAGCTCTTTCCCGGACAGGTTCTGCGCACCAAGGAAGGGGAGCCTGTCACGGAGGCTGAAATCCGTGATTACGAGAAGCAGATGAGGGCCAAGGGAGTTGGGACTGGCAGTTTGGTAACAGATGCCGAGAGTCCTTCAATCCCTGGGCAGGGTGAGACAGCAAGGCCGCCTGAGCCGCTTTCAGCTGCCACGGCTGCGACTGCAAAAGCCAGGGGCAGGCCCAGGAAAAGCACGGAGGAATCTTCTTCCGCCCTGTCTTTGGCCAGGGCCGCCGCAGAAGACAGGCCCAGCCCCGATGAGCTTTTCTAGGGAAACACTGAATAATCCGAAAGTGGATTATTCAGTGTTAACTCCAGTTTTTTCTGATATTATGATGTAGCTCAATCCCTCTTTCGTTGTTTGCAATGAAGAGGGATTTTTTTATGGCTATACTTTCAAGGGCAAGGGCTTTAGTTTTATCGTTGTTCTTTGCACTAGCTGTTCAAGGGGCTTTCGCGGAAATTGTCTCCATAAGCAAGGTTCATCCCCTTGTTTCGATTGACCTGCCGGAAGGCTACTCCGTTACGGATGCGAGCAAGGACGGCTCTTCTTATCAGCTGCGGAGTTCTCTTCTCCCGGTAAGCCTTGTCATAAAGCTTTACAGCAAGGATGTATACAAAGGGGCAGGGGAAGCCCTTGAGGATAACCTGGGGCGGCTCAAGGCAAAGAGCGACATGGAAGTCTTCAAGTGGCGGGGACAGGAAAGCTCCCTTGCGGAAATCTCTTTTAATCTCGGCTCTTCCAGCATGATGGGATATGCCGCTGCTGCCCTGTTGCCGGAGGACGCAGGCACTGTCGTTCTTTTGTCATGGTGTCCTGAAAGCGATTACGAGCAATCCGTAAACTTGATTCTGAGCACGATGGACAGCCTTTGCATAGATTACGGCAGCTATTTTTCTCCGGGGCTTGTCACAAGCTATGCATATCCTAGGACTGGAGAGGGACTCGCGGTAGAGCTGGACATATTAGGAAAAAAAGCTAAGGACAGTCCTTTCTGAGAATGACAACGAGGCTTCTGAGTATTTGATTGAGCGTGAATACGAGCTGCTTACCATTTATGCGGGTAATCCTTCTTGGAAGGAGGCATGGCAGCGTTATTACAGGATGATTTTCCGTGACTCCTGTGACAGGCTCAGGCGGCCGGCATTCGACATATACAACGCCCTCGCCCCTGACTGCGCGGACGAGACAGACCTTGCCCAGAGGCTCTTGGAGTGGACGCAGGGCATGGGCTATGAGAGGGAAAAAAACAACAGCGACTTTGCCTCCCTGCCTTCCATGCTGCTTGGCGGGGGAAGCGACTGCGATGCCCGCAGCATGATGCTTGCCGTCCTGCTCAGGGCGATGAACATGGACAGCTGCATGTTCGTCAGCGCGACATTCAGCCATGCCCTTGCAGGGTTTGTCTCAAGCCACCCCGGTCACAGCTTTTCCGTGGATGGCAAGAACTACCTGATGGGGGAGACCACAGCCAGGGATCTTACCTGGGGCAAGGTCTCCGCCGAGATGGACGATGCGAGCCAGTGGATTCCGGTGATTTTCCCCTACTGATCAGGTAATCTGGCGAGAATGGCGGGGCAGGGAGGCTGGCATTTCATCTGACTGGCGGGAAAATGAACAGCCCCCTGCTAGCCTCACAAGTCAATTCTTAGAGTCCAACTGTGATTCCCAGAACACGGCCCGCGCATTGTCAAATGTGTCAGTGCTGTTCTTCAATAATTCTATGTATTCCCGGATGCATTCTTTGCTTCCGTTTTGTGCGCCTATGCGCAGCCAGAAACACCTGCTGTTTTCCCAATACTCTGACTTTGCGAAAACCGCCCCTATTTTCAGCAGGCTTTGGTGCCTGTCTTCGTCACCGCAAAGCTTGGAGAGTTTGTATGCCGCATCCCGGTTTCCCTTGAAAGCATAGTCTTTCAGAACGTCAACGTCAGATATGGAATCCACGTTTGCGCTCAATGATTCAGGATCCAAAGATTCAAGGAAAGCTTTCATCTCTGGAGAAACATAAGGATCCATGGAATTTGAATCTCTTTCCTGCCTGTCTTTAAGAAGCCAGAAAGCAGCCCTTGATGAAACACGGCTTCCAGAATAACAATGATTCGAATAATTATAGGCGGAAAACCTTTCCCCGTCTTCAGCATCTATCAATTCCCAGAACTCCACTTTCTCTCTATTGTGGTTCCAAAATCTAAAGTAATCCAAAACTTTTAGCAATGAATCGGAATTTCCTGTGAGTGCCTGATATTGCAAATCAACGATGTTTTCTTTGTTGACCTCATTCTTGGGCAGCAAGAGAAGGTAATCATCTTCTTGCTCATCCTGAGCATATAGCATTACGCTTCCTACAAGAAGCACCAGAAGTGCCAGCATTTTTTTTATACTCATCTCTTTCTCCGCGGAATAAAGAAAAGAGCCTGTTGCAATAACAGGCTCTGAGAGCGCCCCCTGCAAGGATTGAACTTGCGACAGACGGATTAACAGTCCGTTGCTCTACCAACTGAGCTAAGGGAGCAAGTTGGTGTTGATGTAGGGCATTTTATAGAAAAGAGCTTTTTATGTCAATAGCAAACGTGACTTTTTCTGAAAAAAAAGCAATGTGTTATGTTCTAATGTAACGCAGTGATTTGTTCTAATGTAACGCAGTGATTTGTTCCAATGTAACGCAGTT
>JAFTEK010000229.1 GCA_017453705.1 Treponema sp. | reverse complement strand
GCCCATAAGATTTGCAAGGAGGACGGATTTGTTCCTGATATAATCTATGCTTCTCTTAGGGGCGGGGCGTACATGGCCAATGTGATAAGCGAGTATTACAAGGTGGCCATGAAATCCCATAAGCCGATTCTGTATGCGGCTGTTGTCGCGCGAAGCTACAGCAATGTGAAAATTCAGAATGCAGTCAGGATAGACGGATGGACATACTCTCCTGACTACTTGCGCCCTGGTGACAAGATAATGCTGGTGGATGACATATATGATTCAGGGCGCACACTTAATTATCTTGTGGGCATCCTGCTGGAGAAGGGGGTTCCCCGCGAGAACATAAAGGTCGTTGTCCATGACTACAAGATTTACAGCTACAAGGAAGAGCAGCTGCCGATACAGCCTGACTATTGGTGCCGCAGGTTTGTGATAGACCAGCCCGACAACAACACTTGGATTAACTACTGCAGCCACGAGATGGTGGGACTTACGCAGGAAGAGCTTGAGGAACATTACTACAAGCCCTATCCTGAGTTGAGGGAGGTTCTCTCCGAGATTTTCAAGGAGTGAAAGACTTCTTATGCTTCGCAGGCAGTCTGTTTTCTTTTTCATACTTTTTAATGCAATTCTAAGGGGATTCTGCCAGATTCCTTCTGCCCTGCCGTCTTCCTCTTCTTTTTCCGAGCGGGATATAATAAGTCCAGCTCCCGGAACATGGGGGAACCGCCAGCCGCTTGTTGTGAATGTTCCAGACGGCTATGAGGTATATTACTCGATATCAGGTTCCGACCCGCTCCTTTTTGGTTTTGCCTATGACGGCCCTTCGCTTATCGACAAGGAAGGTGATGTTCACTTAAAGATTACCGCAGTGGACAGGACGGGCAGGCGTTTTGACTGTGGTGTGGATTATACTGTTAAGAAAGCTTCCCGGCAGGGAATAGCAGGGAGCTGGAGCACAGAACAAAAACGCTTTGTGGATGCCATTGCAGCCAATCCTTTGCGCAAATATACAGCAGGAAGTGTCTTTTCCATACCTGAAGGCTTTAGCTATTCGTGCCGGGGGTCTGATAGCTTGGTGCTTTCTGCCGGGGATGGGGCTCCTGTGCCTTATCCTGATGGGCGTTTCTTTGCTGGAGGGCTTCTTTCTCTGGGGACGGAAAGCAATATTGTCCGTATTGTTCCATTTGTCGTGACCGATGGGGAGACGTTTTTCCGCTTTATAGTGCGTACAGTTCCCGCAAAAGTTGAGCGCGGTGAGGCCAGGCAGATGCCCTTTGTTATTTCTGACTGGGATACGGTCATGCCCCAGGATGCCGCATACCTGTATAAGCTTGATGACGGGGAGTGGCAGGGCAGGCTTTCTCCTATTCATCTGGACAGGAGCGAGACACACGTTCTTTTCTGGAAGCCTGTTGATGCGATGTCTTCTGAAAAAACGGAAAGCATTGTTCTATACCCCAAACCGGCTCTGCTGTGTTCATATAGGGATGATGGCAGCATTTCTTTCTCTCTTTCTCTTTCCCTTCCCTACCTAAAAAATTACAAGCTGGGGCGGGCAGAAAACCCTTCTTACGGTTTGTATGAAAGAATGATTATGGATGCTTTCCCCGGTGAGGATGTTTCTGGAAACTTTACAGTCGGTGTGTATCTGGACTCTGTGTATCAGGGAAAGCTATCTGCCAGTTATAAATTGGATAGGCTGCCCCCAAAAGCCCCGGTGATAACGGCTGATGAAAGCAGCGGGGTTGGTGACTTTTCAGACGGGCTAAAAGTCCGCATTGAGGGGAGCCTGGTTCAAGGATTTTCTATTCTACAAGCAAGCTTTCTTCATCAGCTGATACAGCAATGCCCTCCTCTGAGTTTAAGGAGCTTGATGGAGACAGGCTTTTTTTGCCTGCCGGCGGGGAAGGGCCGACAGTTTATAGGCTTGTAGCCTATGCAATGGATGCATCAGGGAATGTCGGGGAACGTAAGGAGCAGCTGCTTACTGTGGATGGCATGAACGTCTATGTGAAGGCCGTCCAGCCCGGTGAGAATCGCAATCCTGCGGAAGGAAACGGCAGTTCGGCTTGTCCGTTCACGAGTTTTGAGAAAGCTGTTGCCGCTGTGAATTCTTGCAATGGTCTTACGGTTCACATTGAGGGGAATGTCGTTGTCAGTTCTGACATATTGATTGAAAAATCCTGCGTGATAGAAGGCAGCAGGGGATGCCTTTCTTTTGCAAAGGACGCAGGTATTTCCATACACAATGCTGATGTAAAGTTTAAAGGCTGCCAGCTTGTACAGCAATCAGCCATTAACCGCTCAGCCTTCATAAACGTCCTGGGCGGAAGGATTTTTTTTGACTCCTGCGATGTCACTGCATCTTTTGAGCTGTCGGGCAATCTTGTTAACTTGCATTCAGCTGAGCTTTATGCAGGCTCATCATCTTTTTCCGTATACTCATCGTCCTATTCGTCGGTTTTTTATTCCAGTGCTTCCAGGCTTGAGATAGATTCTTCCTGCTGTTCATCTTCATCATATACATCGCTCGTGTTCTGTATGCTGGACTCTGATTTACGGCTTGAGAGATCCATCGCCAGCGTGTCCTGTAATACAGGGCGGATAGCGGATTTCTCAGGGGGCAGCTATGCCTTTGAGGATAACCTGCTTAACGGTGCGCTCAAGGCGGAGGGAATCATGGGAAAACTTTCTGCCGTCAGGACTAGCGGGGCTGCCAGGAATGTTTCTGTGGTCTCCAACAGGATAAGGGGGTTTGAGAAATGGTGAGCGGACGTATTGTCGGACTGGACGAGGCGGGCAGGGGACCTCTGGCTGGCCCTGTCACGGCGGGCTGTGTTATTCTTCCTGATGATTTTCCGCTAGGGATACTTAATGACAGTAAAAAACTATCGGAAAAAAAGAGGGAGGCCGCTGAAAAGCTCATTACGGAAAAGGCATACTGGGGCTTTGCCCGTGTGGAGCATGACGAGATAGACAGGATAAATATCTTGCAGGCAAGCCTTAAGGCCATGTCCCTTGCTTTTCAGGATATGCTGACTCGGTTCCCTGAGATGCAGGCGGGCGAGGCTTTGCAGGCTGTGGCCGACGGACTTTATACGCCAAAAATTCCATGCCCGGTGCGGGCGGAGGTTAAGGCTGACGGAAAGTACCCGGAGGTGATGGCTGCCAGCATAATAGCAAAGGTAGGCAGGGACAGGATAATGAAAGAATACGATGCCATATATCCCGGTTATGGATATGCCAGGCACAAGGGCTATCCTACAAAGGCACACGTTGAGGCCTGCCGCTCATTAGGCCCGTCCCCTATACAGAGACTGACCTTCTCATATTAGGGCGATTCACTTTCAAAAGTGACCGCTCTTGAAACTGAATCGGGCATCAAATGCTCTTGCCCTAACTGTCCTTAGTTTTTATACTGTTGCCATGAACCTTAACTACAGGATTTTAGACTGCGACATATTTGAGTCCTATATGGCGTTGGAAGGCTGGGAAAGTTTTCCGCTTTTAAAGGCATACACCCACAAGGGGGAATTCTCATATTTGCTCAGGGACTGTTCCTACATGGTCTTTGATTACAAGCCGTCGAGCGATTTCCTAAAGGCTGTCTGTATTTACAAGCAGTTCGCCGATATGCTTACGATAGACCTCTTTGAGGTTAAAAAGGATTACAGGCACGTTTGAATTTGAACATCAGCCATAGAGAGGCTCATATTCGTCACAGGCGCAAAGAAAATTTATCTGGATGCCAAAGATACTAATGCGGAAATCTTTTGGAAGAATCTGGGCATGGAAAAGATTGATGCCCAGACTTTCTGCCTGTTATCATAGAAATCATCTGGTTTATGTGCTATAGTATCATGTCGTTCTTGCGACGCAATTTATTCATAGGAGGCTTATAATGCCATTCATCGATTCCAAGATAACAGTGCCTGTCACGGCGGAACAGAAAGAGGCCATCAAGTCCAAGCTGGGCAAGGCAATCTCGCTTATGCACAAGGGTGAAACATACCTTATGGTGGGTATTGATGACAATTACGACCTGTGGATGGCCGGGAAAAAGCTGGACAAGGGGGCATTCATTTCTGTCTCAGTGTTCGGGAATGTCTCTGCCGATGACTCCGACAAGATGACCGCGGAAATCTGCCGTATTATGAATGACGAGCTGGGAATTCCTGCGGACAAGGTTTACGTCAAGTACCAGGGGGTGTCCGACTGGGGCTGGAACGGGCGCAACTTCTAGGCTCCCGGCAAGGGGCTTTTGGAACACGCCGGCAATCCCGAAAAATCGCTGCGACTCACGACGAAGTTTCAGGTGAAGGGAACCTCGAAAAACTTCGACAGCACTCTCTAAAAACTGAGCTTGACCAGTTTTAGAGATGCCCTGCAGCGGTTTTTCGGGATATCATTTACTCAAAGAACATATAATCGTCAAAGTACACGTTGCTAATCTGTCCCATGACCAGCTGCTCATTTATTTTTCCCCGTATTCCTTCTTTTACCATCTGCTCGCCCATGTCCAGCAGCTGGGCTTTGGTGTAGGACGAGAAATAACCGAGTATGATGGACTTGGCCTGTTTTTCCTTCTGGGCCAGCTCCTCGTAGAGCTGGGTGTCATTCGAGGGGTATGAGAACCAGGGTGCGACAATGAGCAGGCTGCCCCCCTTGTCTCCTTCCCCTTTGGTGACGGCCCTTATCTGCCCCAGCTCCGTGTAGGCGCTTACGGCCTGCTTGGATTTCAGGCTGGAATTGACCACTTGCTTGGGGCTGGGATCGCTCTTGCGGTACTTGACCGAAAGCTCCCCGCCGTTTTTGGCCAGCGCGAGGGCTGTTCCCCCGATGAAGATAATCACCATTGTTATTAGTATTAAAAGCAGCGTCCTGTTGAGTCCGCCGTAGGAGTTCACTTCATTTTTTGAGCTGACTCTCCTTCTGGCATCTTGTTCGCGGGAGTAGTATTTCCCGTTGTCGTGCCTGAACCTTACCCTTGCCATTGTTTTCATTCCTCCTTGCATAGATATTTTGAGAGCAGGGAACGTGTTCTGCTCGTCGCCTTGCCGTCTTCTCCGGTAGTACCTGGAATTCTGGCCTCCAGCTCAATAAAGCCGTCCTGCCATTCTTCCTTAAGTATCCTGCCGTTTTTCCTTACCAGCTCTACAAGCTGGCAGTCTTCCATCGCTATCCTGTAGTGCTCTATTTCCCCGAAAAGTCCTTCTGTGACAGCGGCTATAAGCTCATCAAAGCCCTCTCCTGTTTTTGCGCTGACCCTTATGGCAGCAGGAAATGCCGCTTCAAGCCCCAGCTCCCCACTTTCCTTATCGGCCTTGTTCAGCAGCACTATTTGCTTTATTTTGTCCGCGCCAATCTCAGCCAGTACTTTCTGGACTTGCTCATATTGCTTGATGCAGTCTGGGTCGCTTGAGTCCACGACCACAAGCAGCAGGTCGGCAAAAGAGGCTTCCTCCAGTGTTGACTTGAATGCATCTATAAGCGTATGGGGAAGTTTTGAAATAAAGCCTACCGTGTCCGTCAGCAGGACTGAGCAGCCTTCTG
>JAFTEK010000228.1 GCA_017453705.1 Treponema sp. | reverse complement strand
TCTTGTAAGACTTTTTCTGCTTGGGAAACCTGATGTAAAATATCTGGAAGAAACATTGAGACCCCTCTGCTCCAGCCTGTCCTTGTCGATAGGGGATACTGATGGATGTGATGTTTTTGTCAGGGGCTTTGTTGATGAGGAGTCCAAGTTCGACATAATCGCCAGATCCAGGGCCTTGCTCTTTCCGTCCATGAGGGAAGGCTGGGGAATAATCGTAACCGAGGCGAGTATTTCCGGGACTCCCGCTATAGTCTACGATTCTCCCGGATGCCGGGATGCTGTTGATATGGGGCAGGCCGGCTATCTGTGCAAATCCAATACCCCTTCAGACCTGGTTGCTTTTATGCAGGAGACGCTTTCGGACGGAGGCTCTTATGAACAGATGCGACGCAAGGCCTGGGAGTATTCCAGGCAGTTTACTTATGAAAAGACCCTGAAGGAATTCGAGGCTGTCATTGGCTGTCTGGGCGGTGGGTCTTGATGCCGGTCTCCATTCCACGTAAAAACAACTTCACATTTCTACGCTTTGTCCTCTCTTTTACAGTTCTGTTCAGGCACTGTATGGATTCATCGGTTAGTCCTGCCTTTCAGGAAATCAAGAATATCTTTGCTTCCCAGGACGCGGTATGCCTATTCTTTGCCATAAGCGGTTTGCTCGTCACCGCGAGCTATGAACGCTGTGAATCACTCAGGGAGTATTTTTCCCGCCGCGTGTCGAGGATATTCCCCCTTTACCTTGCAGCTGTAATCGGAGCCGCCCTGCTGTTGAGCCTTGCGTCAAGCATGCCTGCCCCATGTTATTTTATGCACACCGACTTCTGGAAGTATATCTTTTGGAATTCATTGACCCTTAACTTTATGCAGAGGACGCTTCCCGGTGTCTTTGAGGGCAATCCTTTCAACTCATCGGTTAACGACCCCCTGTGGACTGTCAAAACAGAGCTTTTCTTTTATGCCTGTTTGCCTTTGATATGCCTCTTGCTGCATAAGTGCAAAGGACGGACAGGCAGGAACCTTGTCCTTGTCGCGCTTTATTTTCTCTCCTTTGCTTACAGGCTTTTGTGCGTAAAAACAGCCGAACTCCTTTCCTGCCCTGTTATTGCGACCTTATCTTTGGAGGCTCCTGGCTACATCGGGGCATTCGTACTGGGAATGTTCTGTTACTATAATTATGACATCATCGAGTCCTTCTTTTCCTTGTGGCCGTCCTTCTTGTTTTTCGCTTGTTTTCTCTTTCTGGTGGTATATGACAACTATAAGCTTTCCTTTTATATTTCTGATATAAAAAAGTATGTCCTGCTGGCCTATGTTTGCTTCTATGCTGCTTTTTCTTTTAGTTTCCTGAATGTTTTTTCCCGCCTGACAGACTGCTCGTATGCCATATACCTGTTCCACTATCCTATACTCCAGTGGATGATAGAAAGAGGTATGTTTGATTCTAATCCATGGGCAGCTCTTTTTCTTTGTGCATCCGTGACCTTTGTGATTGCTCTTCTTGCCACCCTTGCCGAGAGGAAAATCCTCAATAAATAAATATAAACTTGCCTCTTGCAATTATAGTATATAAATGTTACTATAAACTAATAATACGTTAATTTTATTAACAAATATAAGGAGGTTCTATATGACTGACGGTAAGAAGATGTTCCTGTGGGGCTTGGCGGCTGGAGTCGCGGCTGCGGCTTTTATCAGGACTGATACCTTTAGGAAGGGCTGCTCCAAGGTCATCGCTGGCGGCCTTCAGCTCAAGGATGATGCCAAGGAATACTTTGAGACCTTGAAGGAAGACGCCGAGGACATTAAGGCGGAGCAGGATTCCAAGGCCAACTCATAAGATGGAATTCACCGTAAAGCATTCTTTGCCGGGTCGCATAAGAGTCGGCTATGACAAATCAAAAGTTTCAAGACGGCAGGCGGCCCTGGCACATAGTCTGCTTTCGGTTCAAGAAGGAATGACAGACGTTAGCGTCAATTATACTACCGCCAGCTTCCTTATCTACTACGACAAAGAAAAGCTCTCGGAAAAATACATAAAGGCGTATTTCATGGCTCTCTCAGACAAATACCTGAACAACGCCGAGATGCTTGAGAGCGTTGAAGAGCCTGTCGAGCAGGAAAGCCTCCTGTTTGACCTTGCCATGATGACAGTGATGCACTACGCCAAGCAGCTGCTCCCCCTTCCTGTCCGTATGCTGATGCAGGTCTATTCCCTTGCCCCAAGGATACTCAAGGGAATTTGCAGGGCGGCATCCGGTGAGCCTTTCAAGTCCGAGGTTTTGGACGCGGCCGCCATCTCCATGGCACTGATTACGGGCGACAACAAGACTGCATCCAACATAAACTTTCTCTTGAACATAGGTGATACCATAGAGGAGTTCACCAAGAAGAAGTCCTACTCAGACCTCGCCGACAGGCTCTTGTCCCAGAATGACCAGGTGCAGCTGGTGCAAGGTGATAGTGAGAAGACTGTTCCCCTCAAGGCCGTAAAGAAAGGCGACCTCTTGGCCGTGCGGACTGGGAACGTCATACCCGTGGACGGCACGGTAATCCGTGGGGAAGGACTTGTGAACCAGGCCAGCATAACAGGCGAGCCTCTTGCAGTGGAAAAAAGGGCGGGCAACAGCGTATTCGCGGGGACGCTCGTGCAGGAGGGGGAGCTTTTTGTGGAAGTCAGGGCGACCGGCAGCCAGACCAAGGTGCAGAACATCCTCACGATGATAGACAATTCCCAGCAGCTCAAGGTTTCTTCCCAAGTGCGTTCGGAGCGTCTTGCGGACTCGCTCGTTAAATACAACTTTCTGCTCTCCCTGACGACATTTCTTTTTACTAGGAATATGACCAAGGTGATGGCAACGCTTATGGTTGACTACTCCTGCGCCATGAAGCTCGCATCGCCCATAGCGGTGCTGAGCGCGATGAAAGAGGCGGCTGAGAACGGAATCATCGTGAAAGGCGGCAAGTTCCTGGAGGATGCGTCCAAGGCGGACACTGTGGTGTTTGACAAGACAGGTACCCTTACAGAGGCCGCCCCCAAGCTGTCAAGAATCATTGCCTTTGGAGGGCGCACAGAGAGTGACGTGCTTGCGGTTGCGGCGTGCCTTGAGGAGCACTTTGCTCACCCCATCGCAACCGCGATTGTCAAGGCGGCGGAGGTCAGGGGTATATTGCACCCGGAGCGTCATGCAAAGGTGGAGTACGTCGTTGCCCACGGTATCGCAACCAGTCTTGACGGAAAGAAGCTTGTCATAGGCAGCCGGCATTTCGTCTTTGACGATGAGAAGGTCAAAAAGCCTGATGAGCTTGGCAAGATACAGAAGGACGCGCTTGATAATGGGGAGTCACTCCTGTACCTGGCGGAGGAAAAGGAGATAATCGGAATCTTTGCCGTCAATGACCCTGTTAGGGAGGATGCCCCGGATATAATAAGAAAGCTCCATCAGAGCGGCATAACAAGCTGCGTTATGATTACAGGAGATGACGAAGGAGCCGCCAGGAATGCGGCGGGTATTGCGGGGATTGACCATTATATATCACGTGCCCTGCCAGAGGACAAATTCAACTATATCGAAGAGCAAAAAAAGAAAGGGCGCACGGTGATAATGATAGGCGACGGAATAAATGATGCACCCGCCCTTGCCGCGGCAGACACAGGTATAGCTATGGGGGAGTGCGCCGACATCACGGGAGAGACCGCCGACATAATTCTTTCCAGCAAGGACGGACTTGAGGGGCTGTACAAGACCCGCATCCTGGGCAGAAGGCTCATGCAGAAAATTGAGAGTGGCAATAGGGGTATTGTCGCCGTGAACACAAGCTTCATGCTGCTGGGGCTGTTCGGTATAATCTCCCCGTCTGTCGCTGCTGTTCTTCACAATGCTTCCACTGTGGCTTTCAGCATAAAAGCGATGGAGCCGCTTTTGGACAGCTAGGAAAGCTATATGCAGTACAACTACTTTCCAGGTAGGTTGCGTTTCCGAGACCCCGTGCTCCGTGACAAGGAGATAAGGAGTGCCGCGCTGGAGGCTGTTGCCATTCTCTGTCCGCAGGCACAGATAAGCTACAAGGAAAGTACTGCAAGCATACTGGCAATCTATCCACCTGAGTCTGTCAACCCAGATTCACTCAAAGTCCTTATACCCTACCTGCTTAAGCTAGAGCCAAAAATTCACTTTTACACACCAAGAAAAAAAGATGAAGTGCTTGTAGGCATAGCGGAAATAAAGTCTGTTATACAAAAGATTGTAGGAGATATGATAAAATAGTTGCTCATAACACCTCAAGTTACTTGAATTTAACTCAGACTTGTTATATTATTGTCTTTGGCTAACAAATTGTCGAAAGCAGTAATACGAGGTGCGAATTATGAGGAAACTTTCTGAACTAAAGAAAGACTGCTGTGGAGTAATAGCTTCCGTGAACGGTGATTCCCGTTTTGTCAGCAGGATAACATCGATTGGTCTTACGCCTGGATGTCGTGTGAAGGTCATAAAGAATGAATGGCACAGGCCCCTTCTGGTTTTTTCACGTGATACGATGATTGCCTTGAACCGCAAGGAATGTGACTGGATTGAAGTCGCGGAGGCTGTGTGATGACACAGGATAACGAGACGGTCATAGCCCTGCTTGGACAGCCTAACTCCGGCAAGTCAACCTTGTTCAACGCGCTGACAGGACTTAAGCAGCATGTCGGCAACTGGCCGGGTAAGACGGTGGAAAAGAAAGAGGGAAGGTTTGAGTATTATGGAAAAAACTACCTTGTCGCTGATCTGCCCGGCACATACAGCCTTTCCGCTAACTCCGATGAGGAGATAATCACCCGCGACTACATTGCTTCTGGTAAGGCAGATGTTGTCTGCATACTTGCGGATAGTTCACAGCTGGAGCGTAGCCTGTATATGCTGGCTGATTTCGCCGGTATAACCGTACCGTGCTTTCTGCTGTTGAACCTTTCCGATGTCGCGGCCGAGCAGGGAAAGCAGATTAACGTTGCTGAGTTTGAGAAGAAATTAGCGATTCCTGTGATACCTTTTTCTGCGCCCGACATAAATAACTATGGAGCTTTTTATACTGCGCTTGAGAAGGCGGTGAGCCAGAGGACTGTGCTTGATGCGTCCGCCCTTGATGCACGGTATGAGACAATTGACACTTACCATAAAATCAAAGAACTTGTTCCTGATGGCGTTATCCCTGGATATTCCAAGGTCTGGCTTTCCGCGAAAACAGTGGAAGGAGATGCCCCTGTTACGGATAAGATACGGTCTGCCCTTGACGGGGAAAAACTTGCCGCTTTTGAGTCACTGGCATCTGAGGCTGCAAAGAATAAGGAAGTTCTGCTGACAGGAAGCAAGAAGTTCGAGTGGATAGACTCTCTCCTCGATGGAACTGTTAGCAAGGTTGAAAAAACTGCCAGCTTGGGCAAATTTGACCGCCTTATAACTCACCGTATATGGGGCAAGCCTGTTGTTGTGCTTACGATACTTCTGGGTCTGATAGCTTCATTCATACCCGCCCTTCCTTTCATGGGTATAGGAAGCGTCCTGGGCTCGCTCAACGTCCCGGCGGCTGCTGCGCTCACAGGCGCAGGATGTCCTGCCATCGTGACAAGCCTTGTCTGTGATGTCATCATACGCTCGGTTGGTTTCATCTTCCAGATGCTGGGCTTCGTGTTCGGTGTCACGCTTGTGTTCGGCCTGCTTGAGGAAATCGGCGTTATGGCCCGAATCTCCTACGTCTTTGACAACTCCATGTCCAGGCTCGGCCTGCAGGGAAAGTCGGTCATGCCGTTCCTCATAAGCTTTGGCTGCACGATGGGCGGGGCGGCAGGAACCCGCGTCATAGACAACTGGGGGCAGAAGGTTCTGACCATCGCGCTTGCCTGGGCTGTTCCATGCGGAGCGGCATGGTCAATTGTGCCAATGCTCTCGACTGTCTGGTTCGGTTCGGCAGCCCCCTTGATAATCATAGCGATTCTTCTGGTGATGATGCTTCACATGCAGATTACGGCGCGTATTTTCGGCGGCTCGCTTGTAAAAAAAGAGGATCGCATGGGCATGATTATGGAGCTTCCGCCCTACCACAAGCCCAAGTGGGGCAGCCTGTTCCGCTATGTTCTGGGACGCACCAAGGAGACATTCTTCCGTGTGCTCAAGGTTGTCCTGCTCGTCGCCTTCATATTCTGGCTTCTATCTTTCTCTTCGACAGGCTTAATGGAGAATTCAATCCTGTACAAGGTCGGCAAGGTTCTGGAGCCGTTCACAAAGTTGTTCGGGCTGGGCTGGCAGACATTCATGGCATTCATCGCATCCTCGGTCGGCAAGGAAGGGGCTGTTGGGGTATTGAGCACTATATTCACAGGCAATGCGTCGGTTTCCATCGGAACGGTGATGGGAGAGGGGGCCAAGGCCGCCAACCTGAACGAACTGCTCATAGCCAATGTGTCACGTCCTGAGGCTTTGGCATTCATCTTTGCGATAACATTCAACATGCCCTGCATCGTGGCTCTTGCCGCGACATACCAGGAGACACATTCTGCCAAGTGGACGAGCATCATCGCTGTTTACTACACAGTCGGGGCACTGCTGATTGCCTGCGCTGCATACCACGTGGGGCTTCTCATCTGGTAGACCGCAGAGGGTACAGGTGACAAGATGAAAAGACTGCTTGACCTACTAAAGGACGGACACTCACGCCCGGTGGATGAGATTGCCGCCGAGCTGGAGACGTCTGTCGGCGATGTCAGGAGGAAAATCGAGTTTCTGGAAAAGTCCGGTGTAATCCGCCGCGTTGTGAGTTCCGCAGGGAATTGCACCGGGACTTGCTCATCATGCGGCGGATGTTCCGCTAATGCAGGTAGCCGCAAGTCCACGGCCTGTTCCGGTTGTATGCCGGAGGGTGGTTTCAAGAACATGGGGACGGTATGGGAGGTGGTAGGATAAATATGGAAGGAAATATAGAACTGAAGCTTGGTGATGTGCAGACTACAGCCCTGATTCCGGTTGCGGTAAAGGCGAATGAGAGCTTACGCAGGAATGCCCGTATCCACGATGATGTGGCGGTGCAAATTGTCCGAACGCTTGGAATTGACACAGCCCACTACGATAAATTCATGTCGCATGAAGGGGTCATCGCGCGGACGGTCATGCTGGATCGCATGGTCAAGGACTTCATAGCGGAAAACCCTGAGACCGTCATAGTCAATCTGGGGGCGGGGTTTGATAACCGCTTTTCGCGCGTGGACAACGGAAAAATCCTGTGGTTCGACATTGATTTGCCAGATTCGATTGAATTGCGCAAGAAGGTGTTCACTGAGCGGGATCGCGTGACGATGCTCGCGGGCAGCGTGCTGGATGACGGCTGGTGCGGGCCGGTTAAGGAGGAAATTCCCGGCTCGGGCTGGAAAGTCCTCTTCCTTGCCGAAGGGCTGTTCATGTACTTCACGCTGGACGAAATCAAAAAGATGATTGGAATACTTAAAATCAATTTCCCCGGTGCTACACTTATCGCCGAGCAGAACAACCCGATGATGGTCAAGAACCAGAAATACCACGACACTGTAAAGAACACCAATGCCGTATTCAAGAGCGGAACCTGGTCGGGGAACGAGATAGCTTCACTTGTGGACGGAGTGCACATGACCGAGGAGCACAGTTTCAACGAGGAGATGCGAAAACATTCGTTCGGCGGCTGGCTCTTCGCGACCCTCCTCCCCAAGATGAACGACCGCTGGGCGCGCTTCGAGTGGTAGGAGGGAGCGTCCATGCAGTTTGAAGAAACAGGCTTGACGGCAGGGAAGACGCTCATGCTGCTTCCCGGAACCTGCTGCGACTGGCAGACGAATTTCGGCAGCGTCATAGGAAGGCTGTCGGAAAAGTACCATCTCATCTGCGTCAACTATGATGGCTTTGATGGCAGCGGCGAGGTTTTTCCCGACATCATTACCGTTACGGAGAAGATAGAGCGGTACATCATCGAAAATCATGGGGGCAGGCTTGACGGTGCGCTCGGCTCATCCCTCGGCTCCACCTTCGTCGGCCAGCTCATACAGCGGAAG
>JAFTEK010000227.1 GCA_017453705.1 Treponema sp. | reverse complement strand
ATGTTTCCTGAAAAATTCTTCAAGCTGCCTGTAAAAATCACCGTCATCTCCTTATGCCTGCTGTTGCATATCATAGAATTCTCACCGCTCATATCAGCGAGGCACGGGCGATACACGGCAACCCAGGAATACACGAACCCCCTTGAGCAAAGCCAGGAACTGGCATCAGTGCTTGATGAGAAAAAATTCTCCCACATCTGCATAGCAAGCCCCCTTGAGGGCGAAGAACTGTACGGCATCGCCCAGTTCGCGATGAAAAACAAAATGACCGTGAACCGCTTTTGGACAGTGCACCAGATAGGGCGGGAAGAAGAAGAAGAAATCCTCCGGCAAAATTTGTCCAGCCCCCAGGAAGGCAGCATCTTTTTGTTCAAGAAAGAGGACGAGAGCATTTGCCGGAAATACAAGCTGACACAGCTGGAAATAAACGGACAATACATACTGGGAGTTCCAAAATGAACAAGATAAAGGAGCTTTTTTTTAAGCACAAGGAAATAATACTCTATCTAGTTGTCGGTGTCATGACAACGCTGGTAAGCTGGCTGACTTATGCCGTCATGCGCCTTATTCTGGATATAGAAAAACCATTCTGGATGCAAGTCGCGGTCGTGACCCGCTGGGTGGCAGGAGTTATCTTTGCCTACATAGCGAACCGCATTTTCGTCTTTAACAGCAAGAACCCCGATATACTGGCAGAGGCGGCCAAGTTCGTCTCCGCGCGCATAACAACCCTCCTGATAGAAATGTTCCTGATGTGGCTTATACCTCTGGGGCTGCCAGACAAGCTGTTCGGGCTGGACAAGGACTGGATAGCGACATTCGCCTGTGCCGTAATCGTCATAGTGCTCAATTACGTCTTTTCCAAGCTATTGGTATTCAGAAAAAAGGAGCTTCCTCCGCATAAGGAGGAAGCCCCTTCCCTTCCCCCCGCATAAGGAGGAAGCCACTTCCATACATATCCTATGCCTCTGACAAGAGGGCGGCCTTGCACTTGTCCAGCTCTTCCGCGCTGGACTCCGGCATCTTGGGGAACGATGGGTTTATGTCCCTCAATGTCTCCACGAGAATCTCTGAGAACAGGTAGCGGGCATACCACTTCTGGTCAGCGGGAACCACATACCAGGGGCAGCTCTTGGTCGCCGTGGCGTTTATGGCATCCTCAAAGGCCTTCTGGTACTTGTCCCAGTACGGCCGCTCCTTAAGGTCGTTGGCACTGAACTTCCAGTTCTTCTCCTTGCGCTCAAGCCTTTCCAAGAAGCGTTTCTTCTGCTCCCCCTTGGACAAGTTCAAGAATATCTTGACAACCCGGAATGCGTTTCCGTAAAGATAGTTCTCCCAGTTGACTATTTCCTTGTACTTTCCTTCTATATATTTTCCGTTGTGGAATGTTCTCTTGGGCATGTTGTAGTCCTTCCAGAACTCATGCACGTTTACTACAAGCACCTCCTCGTAGTAGGAGCGGTTGAACACGCACATCTTGCCCCTCTGCGGCAGCCTCTTGTGGTAGCGCCACAGGAAATCATGCTGCTCCTCCTCGGAGTTGGGGGACTTAAAGCTGTGCACGCTTATGCCCTGCGGGTTGAGAGGCCCCAGCACGTGCTTTATCGTGCTGTCCTTGCCCGCCGCGTCCAGAGCCTGAAGGACGATGAGGACGGACTCCTGGGACTGGGCGTAGAGCTTGCCCTGCCAGTCGTCTATCTCCTTTATGTTTTCCTCGGTCTTGTAGATGTACTCCTCTTTCTGGCTGCCCCTGCCCTCAGAGTCATGCGGAGCCTCTTTCAAGTCCAGCTTCTTGGAGCCATCGTAGCGGTAATCCTTCAAAAGGTCTTCCTTAGCCATATTAACCTCCTGCAAACAAAACCTTGAGCCTGTTCCAAAGAGTCCGCGGCAATTGTCTTGTTTGCGATGCCCAGGACTTTTGAAACTGCCTACCCTATTCTAGCACGGAATTCAGAGTCTGTGGGAAAAATTCAAGGCTTTTTATATTCATCTCGATAATATAATAAGGCAAATGCCAGATAGCGATACAAGGAGGATTATTCAGCATGGGAAAGGTCTTTAATATGGCTACGGAGAAACCATCCCAGATGGATAAGGAGCACATGCTCACCCTAAAGGGAATATCGCTAGCCCCCTATATGCAGCTGGCCACAAGCCTTATTGGAAAGGCCAGGTTCGCCGGTGGCAATATGTTCCGCCACCAGATAGACACGATGGGCATCCTGGTAGACTACGGCTACATAGACAGCGTTCTGCTCAAGGCCAGCGTAATCCACGACGTGGTGGAAGACATTCCGGGATTTGACATAAACCTGATTAAGAACGCCGATGAAGAAGGCGAGCAGGTGCTCAAGCTGGTGCAGGAAGTGACAAAAAGACCCGGCCAGCTCAAGCCCGAATACCTGAGGGGAATCCTTGACAACGCCAGCCACAAGGCCAAGCTGCTCAAGTGCGCGGACAGGATAAGCAACATGATAAGCCTGGGATTTGTTACCAGCGCGGCCTTCATAGAACGCTACTGTGACGAGACAGAGTATTTCATCTTCCCCATAGCCCTTGAAGTTGACTACAACATGTACCAGGAGCTTATCGCGCTGGTAATGACACGCAGGCAATACCTTGAGGACTCCAACTACTTTGACAAGGACAAGAACGACGACTGAGCCAGTTGCAAAAGCCGGTTACTTTCGCAACTGCCACGACTAGCTGTTCTTGCGGTTAACGGCCGCCTTGATAAAATCCCTGAACAGAGGGCCTGCCCTGTTGGGACGGCTCTTGAACTCCGGGTGGAACTGGCCGCCGACCATCCAGGGATGATCCGGCACTTCCACAACTTCCACCAAATCACGCTCAGGATTGACCCCGGCGATAATAAGGCCTGCCTTCTCCAGCTCCGCCCTGTACTTGTTGTTGAACTCATAGCGGTGACGGTGCCTCTCCCAGATTGTAGCTGACCCATAGGCTTTCTCGGTCAGCGTCCCAGGCTTTACGGCACACTCAAACTTGCCCAGCCGCAGGGTTCCCCCTAGGATTTTGCCGTTCTGGTCGGGCATAAGGTCTATGACCGGATGGCCGGTGTCCTTGTCTATCTCCGTGGAATGTGCATCCGTCCAGCCAAGCACATCGCGGGCGTACTCAATCACGATTATCTGCATCCCAAGGCATATCCCAAAGTAAGGAAGCTTGTTAAGCCTTGCATAGCGGGCGGCACGAATCATCCCCTCTATTCCGCGGGAGCCGAAGCCCCCCGGAACGATAACTCCGTCAGCGTCCTTCAGCCTGTCGGCAACCTTTTCATCGTCCATCAAAGTCTCGCTGTCTATCCAGTCCAGCACCACTTCCGCTTCGTTGGCGATTCCACCGTGGGTCAGGCTTTCCACGACGGAAAGATAGGCATCGTGCAGCTCTATGTACTTGCCGACCAGGGCTATCTTGACTTTGTGCTTTGGGTTCTCAAAAGTGTGCACCATATTGGCCCAGTCGTCCAGCTGGGTCGCCCTCTTTTCCAGCCCCAGGGCCTTGCTCACGGCATCCCCAAGGCCTTCTTTCTCCATGTTGAGCGGAACTTCATATATGGACTTGGCATTGAGGTTCTGTATAACGCAGTCGTTGTCCACGTTGCAAAAGCGGGCCAGATGCTCACGGACGGACTCGTCAATCGGAACTTCCGTGCGCAGCATAAGGATATTGGGTTGGATTCCAAGCTCCTGAAGCTCCTTGACCGAATGTTGGGTGGGCTTGGTCTTAAGCTCGTGCGCCTTGCCCAGATATGGAACAAGGGTCAGATGGATGTAGCAGCAGTTCTCCTCGCCCACCCGGTACTTTATCTGCCTTATCGCCTCTATGAAAGGAAGGGACTCAATGTCTCCTACCGTGCCGCCTATCTCGGTTATAATGACATCAGCCCCGGTCTCCTGGGTGGAAAGCAGCATACGTGAAAGTATTTCTTCCGTTATGTTGGGTATGACCTGCACTGTGCCGCCGTGGTAGCCCCCTTCCCTCTCGCGGTTCAGGACGGCAAGGTACACGCGGCCGGATGTGGTGTTGGATGACTGGGAAAGCGTAGCGTCGGTGAACCGCTCGTAATGCCCCAGATCAAGGTCGGTCTCCGCCCCGTCGTCAGTGACAAAGACTTCTCCGTGCTGGAAGGGGTTCATCGTCCCCGGATCTATGTTAAGGTATGGGTCAAACTTCTGGTTTACGACCGAAAAGCCCCTGCCCTTCAGAATCAAGCCTATTGAGGCGGCGGCAATCCCCTTTCCAAGCCCGGAGACCACCCCGCCAGTGATGAAAATATACTTGGTCATTGGGTCATTATAGCGGATAAGAGGTCTTTAGTCTACTTGATGTCCGCGCCCTGGTGACACACGATAGCTCTATCTGGTGACACACGATAGCTCTATCTGGTGCCTCACGACAGCCCTATCTGGTGCCTCACGACAGCCCTATCTGGTGTCACACGACAGCCCTATCTGGCATCTCACGATAGCTCTATCTGGTGTCACAGGTCTTTCCTGCGGAAAGTCACGGCAGCCATATGAAAGGCTCAGTAGGTCTTGTCCTCCATCTCCTTGTACTGGGCGATTACTTTGTCCAGGCGGGCAATCTCCCTGTCAAGGGTCTTCTGGTAATCCAGCTCGGCCGTGACTATACGCTCACGCTCGTCCTCCCAGTTCTGCAAGTCGGTGATATACAGGAAGTTGAACTGCGAGATGGAAGCCTTCTCCGCCCAGAGCTTGGCCTCACGCCAGTAGTAATAGCCAGCCTCGTAGCAGGTCTTGGCTTTCTCCAGGTTGCGCAGGTACTCGTCCTTCCAGGGGGCGTCGTAGAAATATGCAACCTGCTTGTCATATACCCTGCCCAGACGCAGGTGCTGCTCCAGAAGCTTGAGGTTGACGTGCATCTGGAAGAGAAAGCGGTACTTCTCCCACTGCTCGTGGGTCTCGATTTTTGCCATAGCGTAGAGGGGATTGGCAAAGTCCGCTTTTACGGCCTGCTCCAGCCACCAGATGTTCTCTATGCAGTCATCAGGAGCCTGGGCATAGTGGACATGGTACAGTTTATAGTAATCCTCTTTGTATTTGACGACGTAGGCATCCGTTCCCATAGGAAGGACAAAAGCAAAGGCGAGCGCAAGTGTCAGAATCTTGAAATAGTTCTTCACATTTTCCTTATCGGCATGTAAAGACATAGCTAGAAGGGAAAAAAGCCCCGCCGCCCTGTTGTCCCACTTGAGGAAAGAGTCCTATTGGAATATTATTGTCCGCAATGTCTTTCTACGATTCT
>JAFTEK010000226.1 GCA_017453705.1 Treponema sp. | reverse complement strand
GGCCGCTTCGTCGGCAAGCAGGCGCTCGCGGCGGTAGGCGGCGCGGACAACGCGGAAACCAATTCGGCGGAGCCGACCGTATTTTCTTACACTTGTAGCTCCGCTGGCAAAAACAACTCTGTTATCAATATAAGAACCGCCGCCTACACCACACTCGAAGGTTGAAGAAGTAAGAAAGCTCATCTCACCCACGTTGCCGCTCATGTCGTAGAGGCCCGCAAGGTTTGGCATCTTGCCCATCACCTCGTGAGCCTTACCATCGCTATTATCCACATCTCAAGCCACATCATTCTTTGTGTTGCTGCCTGGGTAGTAGTGGCTGTCGTTCGCAAGCCCTCCCCTCCAAGCATAGTCCCACTCATTCAACGTCGGCAGCCGGTAGCCGTCCGCGCTGTTGTCGCACTCCGCGTTGTTCCAGGTCGTACTGTACGATGTCGGCACGGTACCCCAGTCTACAGGGTTCGTGCTCCCTCCTATCGAGTAGCAGGGGGTGAATCCCTCAGCCATGCTCCGCTTGTTACAGTAGACGATCGCATCAAAGAAGGACACATAATAGACGGGGAAGTTGGGGCCGACACCATATGCGTCGGAAGGCCTGTCAGCTCCGTAGAAACAGTAGCGCTCGTACTCCCATTGCGTCACCTCATGAGGACAGACATACAGGTCAGGTATGCTTCCGTTGCCTTCCACAAAGACCATCTCTTCAGGAACGTCTCTCATGGCGACGCTGAACTGGCAGCCTTCGGTCACCCGCATGGTCTTCCTGCCGGAGCAGAGTATGAAGCCGTTCGCCTTCTTCACCAAGAGGCTGACGGTTATCTCCGAGCCGACACGCTGGCGCGGCACCTGGAAGTAGACCATCCCGTCGCCTGAGACCTCCGCGCTACAAGCTCGCTATCTCATCAATGGAAAGACCTGTCGCTTTAGCTACCTGCTCGCGGGTCAATACCCCCATTGTCAGCAGGTTCCGGGCAACAGCCCGGGCATTCGCAATCTCGCCTCGCTTCTCGGCTGCATAAAGTCCGGAGATGCGGTCGGTCTCATAGACATCCTGCCGGAACTGCGCTATCCACAGGTCGCGGTTGTTACTGATTGACGAGAGTGATTTCTGTGCCTGCATAAGTCCTTCCTCCTTGCTCGTTAGCCTGTCTATTATGTCCTTCTTCTCAGGGTTGTCAGCGTCCTTCAAGAATATCGCCCAGTTCTCCAAATCCGTGTTGCTGTCCAAAGACCCTTCAAGCCTTAAGGCCTTGGGAAGCTCCACAAATATGACGTTCAGCGCATTCGCCAGCTCCCTTCCGTCCTTCGTCCGCATGGCAAACCGGCTTACAACAGGAGCCGCCTCGGCATCCTTCTCATCGGACTCCACTCCGTCCACTCGGTAATAGAAGTCCAGGATGCTAATCTGATAGACCGTCGGAACCATTTCCCAGGGGGAGCCTTTCGTGAAATATGTCGCCTCAAGCCGTGCGACCTGATACTCCGCACGCCTCCCGTAATCATACTTCTGGTTAAAGGCCTGCATTTCCACGTCCGCCACCGTGCCGTCATCTAACTCACAGGCTATGTCATAGCTCACGCCCCGCTGTCCGGCATACTCTATCGGCGCGTCGTTGGCCGTCACGGTGCACCCCATGACCCTGCGCTCTATAGCCGCCGACAGGAAGGACTTGAGCGCGTCCTCGGACTCTTTGGTCTTCTGAGTGAACAGTGCCTTGAACGTTGAGTCGATGCGTGGATTAAGGAGCTTACCCGTTCCAGCCTGATCCGCATACTCGTTCTCGCCCTTGAAAAGTTCCTCTGCCATACCCACAGTATATCATGCTTTGGGTAGTTTGGGTAGTGGACGGTCAGGCAAGTACAGGTCAACAGCATTTACCCCTTCCCTCACACCCGGCGGCCGTTACCAGCAGGGGCTGCCGTCGGCTTGTCAGGGACTTTATTCAAAGTCGCAGTTGCGCTTGGACATAGTATGTTTATTAAAATAAACCGTCGCTTTGTTATGCTTTTTCTTGTTCCTTTTTCCTTTCTCGTTCCCTTTACAGGTATTATAGTAAAAAAACATGAAAGCAATAGCAGCGAGAGGCAAGAGTGGCAATATGATTTCAAACCATTTCCCGTGTCCTTTTATAAATGCAGCAAAGCCTTGTATGCAAATAGCTGCATGAAAAAGAGCAAGACCGGACGACGCATACAAGAGTAGAATCGAGCAGAGGGAGGAGATTTTGCTGACGGAATAGTCGTATGGCTTGACGGTAAAGGGACACCTGCCCTTATTCTTTACAATCCACCTGTCATAAATCAGTCCGATGTAATCCTTCTCAAGGAATGAAACGTGGGTCTCCCAGTTCTTCTGCCAGAATTTAGATGCCTTGTGCGCAAGCTGCCAGGAAAGGCAGAACACGAAGCAGATGAACGAGAGCACGAAAAGCGCGGCTTTGGAAATGCCGCTCAAGGCAAGAATGCTGCCCAGTGTCAAATCATTCTGACCAAGCGCACGGGTAAAGACCGCCATGTAGGCGGCAAACGACGCGGCGATAAAGCCCCAGAAGTACAGCCCGCGCGTCCAGAAGCGGTCTATCTCCTTGTCCCTGCACTCATTCGCGAAGTTGAACGCCTCGCGCAGATTCGGGTAATTTTGCGCCGGAGCGGTCTGCTGACCGCCTTGCGGTGCCGGTGCCTTAGGACATTCGATAATATCGTCCAAATAATCCATTCTTTCCTCCAAATAAAAAAATTTTAAAACTCCTGCAAAGGTCAGTCGGCCTTGCGGACGACGCGGAAGCCGACAGCGCTCACGAAGCCGTAACCTGTTATTTTGGAGTCTCTGTAATACGAGTTATACTGCCAAGATTGAGAAACCTGGCTATTGGTGCCATCGCCGCCGGAAGGCGAGCAGCCGCCACGTGTTACGTGTTGATGAGCCGAAGTGCCGTACTTGTCCCAGCACCACTCCCATACGTTGCCCGACATGTCGTAGATGCCTTTTGCATTGGGAGCCTTTGTCTTCACCTCGTGCACCTTGCCGTCGCTTCCCAGGCCAGCCCATGCCACTTCGTCAATGAAGTTGCTGCCGGAGTACTGATGCCCATCGTTCGCAGCCTGATACCACTCATCCGATGTCGGCAGGCGATAGCCATTCGCGCTGCTGATGCACTCCGCCAAATCCCAAGTCGACGAGGCTGAGTTTGGTCCCCGGTACTTGCCACCCGTGCTCGCCACACCGCTCCAGTCAGCAGGGTTCGTGCTCCCGCTTATCGTGTAGCAGGGGACAAGACCTTCCGCCATGCTCCTGAGATTGCAGTAGACGAGCGCGTCATACCAGGACACGTAGTAGGCGGGGTAGTCGGGACCCACGCCGTAAGTTGCGGACGGGCTTGTGCCGCCGTAGGAGCAGTAGGTCTCGTACTCGCCCTGCGTCAGCTCGTGAATGCAGACAAGGATACTGCCCACTTGGACAAAATCCTCCGGACCAAGAACGATGCTGAACTGGCTGCCCGCTTCCACGACCTGGGTCTTCTTGCCGGACAGGACGACCGTGCCGTCAGC
>JAFTEK010000225.1 GCA_017453705.1 Treponema sp. | reverse complement strand
GCCGACGGAGAACTGGAACACGTCATCGTTGTACTTGGCACCTGTGTTTATCTCTCTGACGCACTCGACGACCTTGCCAAGCGGTATGCCCCGGCCGTAGTCGCGGACTTTCACCCGCCCGTCCTTGACCTCCACGTCTATCCGGTCGCCGTAGCCCATGATGAACTCGTCCACGGCGTTGTCGACTACCTCTTTTAGCAGGACGTAGATACCGTCGTTCTGGTTGCTTCCGTCTCCCAGGCGGCCTATGTACATTCCGCTGCGCAGGCGGATATGCTCCAACGCGTCCAAGTGCTTGACCTGGGACTCATCGTAGGCCACGCGGGAACGCGGCTTGGAGGCCGGTGCGGACTTTGCCCCAACCGCCGGTGCGGACTTTACGGCAGGAGTTTTTTTTGTCTCCTGTTGGACTGCGGCAGTTTGCCCAGTAGCAGGGGGCAGCTTCTTTGTTGTTGCTTTTGCCTTGGCAGGCTTTTTTGTCGGACTTGCTTTCTCGGTTTTTCCGCTTTTGGAGCTTTTCTCTTTCTTATCTGTAAGAGCCTTCTTTGCCTTCACTGATGAACTTTTGTCAGCCTTGGATGCTGTGAGCTTCTTGTTTTTTGAGTCTGTCTTGTCTGATTTTCCACCCATAGCCTTGTATTATAATTGGAAGTGGGCAAACTGTAAAGGGATGCACAAAGGCTTGTTTCCCTAGAAGCCTTGGTAATACGGGATAAAAAATAGCCCCGGATACCGGGGCCTTTCGTAGGGATTCTAAAGGAGATGCTTCAGTCTACGGAGACACCATGCCTTTTCTGCTGGAAGTGCTTGAGCATGGCGACACCGTTCCTCTTGTCATTGTAGACAAAGCCGCCGTCCCAGTATTCCAGGGCCGCGAAGAGGGCGTTTCCGCCGTCCTGGTCATCGGATTTCCTGGTGCGGAATGAGACGTAGTTGGAAAGCTCCTCAAAGTTGGAGTCCCTCAGGCAGTCCAGCCTCTTCCTGTTGAATTCGTTCCACTTCTCCAAGTCCTTGAATCCTTCTCCTTCGTCCTCAACGATGATGTGGGCATGGGTCGCGCTGAAGGAGTACCAGATGTGGAGCTTCTTGTTTATGTCACAGTTGTTTCCGTGCTTGACGGCGTTTTTGATGACTTCGCTTATCTGCTGCTCAAGGAGGTTGATTTCCTTAATCTCCAGGGGTGCGGACTGCACTATCAAAAGGGTGAAGTAGCGTATCTGCCTGAAGTCAGAGGGAAACTCCTTGTACATCATGTTGGACTTGTCAAACAAGGGGTCATTGCCGTCCGCACGTAGTTCCTTTATATCTTCTGCCATCTCTTCTGGTCTCCTCTTTGAGTAAGTTAATCCTTTCTTTTTACTTGGCTGTCGTCAGGCAGCTTATTCCTTTATCATCAACAGGGCCTCTTCCACACTGTTGGCAATGGGGAAATAGCCCATCAACTTTGTCAGCTCAATAACCTTCTTTACAGAGCCGTGGATGTTGGAGATATAAAGCTTAAGGTTCATCTTCTTGATTGTAGAGCAGATGTAGATAAGAGCACCGATTCCAGATGAGTCGATATAGTCCACCTGCTCAAGGTTGATGATGAAGGCCTTGACGTTTTTCTCCAGCATCTTTACGACCAGCTCCTTGAGCTTGTACGAGTTGTACAAGTCCATCTCGCCGTTCACGTCGATGATGTAGACCTCGCCGTTCTTCCTTATTTTCAGTTCCATAAGACTTCTCCTTATATTTTATCCCTTTTCTGTATTATATACCATTATGTGACCTTAAACAAGAGCAATGTTTCATCATCGTGCTGACTTGCCGAGCCACTGAACTTCTTTATGTCATCTTTTACAAGCTTGGTCAAGTCCTTGCTGCTCTTGTCATGGTTCGCCTTGATGACCCTCAGCAGTGAGTCCTTGGAGTAGGGCTGCCCGTCCTCGTTGAGGGCCTCGACTATTCCGTCCGTATATGCCACTATTATATCACCGCTGCCAAGCTTTTGCACATAATCTTTGTATTCAGTGCTCTTTTCAACACCTATAGGCTCGTCATCAACAGAAATCTGCTTTATTTCGCCTGTCGCGCCCTCGTAGCGGTAGACGGGGATGGAGCCTCCCACGGAGAACTCTATCTCCTTTTCCTCCGGGTTGTAGTTCATAAGAAGGGCGGAGCCGAAGTGATCCGTGCTGAAAGACTCACCGCAGATGCCCTTGTTGACCCAGGTGAGGGCTTTCGCCGCGCTCTGCTTGGTGTTTACGACCAGGCGGAGCATGGATCGCACCATGACCATTATCATCGTGCTGTTTATGCCTTTTCCCGCTATATCGGTCAGCATAAAGGAAACCCTGTCCTTGCGCGAGACTATGACATCGTAGCAGTCGCCGCAGACTCCTGCGGAGGGGCTCCATATCGTTGAAATCTGGATTCCGGGTATGACCGGGAGCTTGGCCGGCTTGAGGAGGTTCTGGATGTTGCCGGAGATTTCTGTCTCCTTTGTCTGCTTGCTGCTCTCTATGATGTCGCTGACTGTCACCACGCTGCGGATTGCCGCCGCCGCGAAGTCAGAGAGGGTCATAGCTATCCTTAGGTCTCCGTTGCTGAAAAGCTCCGCGCCGTGCTTGCGGGCAAAGGCGGTGACACCTATAACCGTGTCCTGGATTTTCATCGGGACTACGATGTAGCTGCCGCACTCCAGGAACTCTTCCGGGCCGTTCTGATAAATCCTCGTGTCCGCGTTGGGGTTGGTGATAAGCTCCGCTACGCCGGAGGACGCCACTTCGCCAAAGATGTTGTCCCTCAGGGGGAATGAGGCGAACTTGAAGTTGGTGGCCACGCGGACAGGCTTGTGGGGCATGTCGTTGGGCAGCTTGTAGGGCGGGGGAAAGTCCCCTTCAAATGACTTGACCGCTACTATATCATCAAAGTCATCTACCATAAGGATTGCGCCGCCGTCAGCCTTTATCTGCTCCATTATGGTCTTGTTGATGTTATCCAAAAGCCCCTGCATTCCATCGCCGCCGGAATAGGACTTGTTGGCTTCCAG
>JAFTEK010000224.1 GCA_017453705.1 Treponema sp. | reverse complement strand
AGTATGACTACATTTTTCTGGATCCCCCATTCCCCTACAGGTTTCGCAGGCAGCTTATAGAGACGATAGGAAACAGGAATCTGCTCAGCGACAACGGGATTGCCATGATGCACCACCCCAAGGAGGATCCATTGGCAGAGGAGATTTCAGGTCTCATACGCATGGATCAGCGGGTATACGGCAGATCAATAGTCGATTTCTTTAAAAAGAAAGAAATAAACCTTGACAAATTGTGATTATAAGTTAGAATAAAGCTATGTAATGAATGTTAGCGACTTGAGGAACAGCTGAAAAATTGGACGATACTGATTTAAAAAAACAGATAGATGCCAAGCAAGGAAGTGAGGGATTCATAAAGGTCACAGACCTTCCTGTCGGAAATCTTTCTTCGCAGCAAAAGGTCATGCTGAACCGAAAGGCCAACGAGCTTTTCAATGCTGGAAAAATCGAGATGGCGGAGCGTATCTTCATTACGACAGGATATTCAGACGGCTTAACACGCTGTGGTGATAAATATGCCGAAAAGAATGAATACATAAAGGCCCTGCGGCTATATCTCTTGGCTCACAACAAGAGAAAATCTGAACCACTGATAGAAAAGTTCGCAGGCATGGTTTCCACGCTGCTGGACGAATCATAGCGGTGAAGAACATAATGTAAAAACTTTGCATTTATATATGGAGGAATTTAAAAAAGCTTATGAGCAGACATCAGGATTCTGAAAGTCCCAATGGCAAAGGTGATGATTTTTCCCTTTCGACAGACATTATAAGCTCAGGTCTGGATTCTTCGGCTGCAAGCGAAATAAGCGAGCTGTCCAAGAAAGGCTATTCCAAAATGAAGGACAACAACATAGCCGGGGCGGTTGAGGACTTCAAGGCCATACTCAAGATAGAGGAAAACAACAACTATGCCCTTGTCGGCCTTGGGGACAGCGAGCGCAAGAGGGGACACTTCAAGGATGCCATCGACTACTACACAAAGTGTCTGTCTTACCATCCTGGCAACAATTATGCCCTGTTCGGTCTGGCTGACTGCTATAAGGCGTTAAACCAATACCATAAGGCCATCGAAATTTGGGAACAATATCTTATCCACGATGACAGAAACATAACCGTCCTTACCCGCGTGGCCGATGCATACCGCAAAATACGGGACTTCAAAAAGTCCAAACAGCTCTATCTCCGGGTACTAGAGATGGAAGACACAAACGCATACGCTGTCATAGGACTAGGACACCTGCATTATGATTTCAAGGAATACAAGGATGCCCTCTACTACTGGACAAAGATGCTGGAGCTTAAGCCTGACAACGTGGACATCAGGGTGCTGACATCCATAGGAAACTGCCACAGAAAGCTCAAGACATTCGACCAGGGGCTAATATATTTCCAAAAAGCCCTGGACATAGATCCCAAGAATTTTTACGCACTCTTCGGCATGGCTGATTGCTACCGGGGTCTAAACCAGCAGTTCCGCTCCGTGGAATACTGGAACAAGATACTGGAAATGGATCCTAACAACAAGGTCATTCTTACCCGCGCAGGCGACGCCTACCGTAACACGGGCGACTATAAACTGGCCGCAGAGTATTACAACCGGGCCATGGACATAGATTTTGACATCTATGCCGCACTGGGGCTAGCCTTGATATGCAAGGGCGAAGGCAAGTATGATGAAGCCATCGAAAGGCTTTCCGCGCTCATCCGCGACGACCCCAAGAACTACAGGCTTTACATAGACCTTGCCGACTGTCAGCTAAAGAAAAACCAGAAGGACAAGGCCATAGAAGTTCTTAAGTCTTACCAAAAGCTGGGCTTAAGAAGCCAGTTCGTCAATGATATGCTCGAACGGCTTGAAAACAACCGTCCTTTATTCTAGATGGAGAATGACAGCCTTCCCCCGCTCGTGGGGCTTGAACCGGATGAAATCTGTTCACTCCTGAATCTAGCCCAAGGGTTCAGGGGCAGGCAGATATTCCAATGGATTTACCGGGGAGCTGATTCATTCAGCGGGATGACCAACCTTAGCAAAAAAGACAGGGAGACTCTTTCAAAAAAAGCCCGGATTTACTCATCGTCCGTGACGGAAAAGCAAAAAGATTCTGACGGCACTATCAAACTGCAAATAACCCTTGATGATGGATGCTCCGTGGAGACCGTGCTCCTTACAGACAGGGAGGGCAGAAAAACCGCATGCGTATCCTGCCAGGCAGGTTGCGGCATGGCTTGTGCTTTCTGTCAGACAGGCCGCCTAGGACTCAAAAGAAACCTTACAGCAGGTGAAATCGTCGAGGAATTCCTCTACCTGGAGAAAGAGGCGGGAAAACTTGACAACATCGTCTTTATGGGCATGGGAGAACCGCTACAAAACTTAGACGCAATCTTCAAATCCGTGTCAATACTGACTGACAAACAAGGAAGGGCCTTGAGTCCCAGGCGTATCACCTTGAGCACCTGCGGGCTCATCAAGGGAATAAGGGAACTAACCGACAAGGAAGTGCAGACTGGCATTGGAATTCGCCTTGCAGTTTCGCTAACCACGGCAGATGCAAAACTCAGGGAGAGCCTTATGCCGGTCGCAAAATCAAACCCCTTGCCTGAACTGAAGGATGCAATCAAATATTATATAGAAAAAACAGGCAAAAGGGTAACGCTAGAAGCCGCGCTGCTCGGAGGTATAAACACAGGTCGCGACGGGGCTGAATCCTTAAAGGAATTCACAGAGGGCCTAGACTGCCACATAAACCTTATCCCCTGGAATCCAGTCCCAGGCCTGGAATTCAAGACACCGTCAGCCGCGGAATGCAGCCGCTTTCTAAAAATGCTGACAGATGCAGGGCTAAACGCAACGCTAAGAACCCGTCGCGGAAGCTCCATAGCAGGGGCATGCGGCCAGCTTGGACGTATCAGCTGTTAAACCTCTTTTTTTTTCACTTTAAGATAAAAAAAATAACTCCAATTACTCAATACAATTTATTATTATATAAAGAATTACATAATTTTTTGCTTGCATAAATGCCAAAGCTGATTTATAATATACATAATAAAAGATACAGGAGGCATTTAAAATGCAAAAGAAAATCTACGTCACAGGTCTCGATGATGATTCCATAGCGGCAAAAGTCGATGCAGCTGTCAAAGCGGTTGCCGGAGTGACAGGAGCCAGTTCCACCGTAGCAAAGTGCCAGGTTTGCGTAGACTTCGACGAGTCTACGGCAGGAATAGAGGACGCAATAAACGCTGCCATTGCCTCCGCCGGCGTTACCGTCCTGTAAACCAATGTCAGACGCTGAAAAACCACTAAAAAAAACTCTTTACATAATGATAGCAGGGGCAGCTTGTTCTTTGCTCCTGTTTTTGCCTCCTGTCCAGATTTTTTTCCTTTTCATCTTGGAAAAACTCAAGGGAAGCGGGCTAAGAAATCCTGAGCTGTGGAAGGGAAGGATAAGAATCACAGCCTGCCTGGCAGCAGCTGCATGTGCCATTGCCTCCTCTATAATTTTAGCACACAAAAAACACAGGAAAAGCATCATATATGCTTCCTGCCTGTTATTCGGATTGATTTCCTGCCTGCTTTTCCCATTGTCCTGCCGGATTTCTTTTCTTCAGTTCTTTTGCGGGAAAACTCCCGAAGAAGCACAGGACAGAATCAGGACAACATCCCTCCTGTACAAGTCCCTGTTCTGCTCAGCAGGCTTTTTCTCCCTGGCATTCATAACAAAGAACTTCTCATTCGACAAAGAAATGCTAAAAGACAGGCAGAGCCATACGCTTGTCTTTTCCCTATTGCTCATAGCTTCCTTCATATCATTCTGCCTTGGTGTGGAAGAACACATAATCAGGTTTGGGAAATTCTGGCTTTATGCCATTTTTGATTACAGTGACTACATTGAAACCGTAATCAAACAGAACCCAAACTTCTCCTACCCTCCCCTTGCGAACATACTGACAGGGGCGCTTAAATTCTTTGAGCACCGGGAATGGATTGCCGAAAAAGCAACAGGAGGCTACAGGATTTTCTCACCTGCCGGCAGCTACTTGCTGCTAGTTTTCTTCCTTACCCATGTCTTTCCAATAATCCTGCTTTGCAACAAGGCCATACAAGGCTCCTCGCTAACCAAGACTATTTTTTCCCTGGCAATCTGCACAAGCTCCTTTGTGGCCTACGCCATACTGCGTGGAAATATAATCCTGATAGCCGTCAGCTTTACCCTATACTACGTGCTTTTCTACGACAGCAAGGACAAAAGGCTAAGAAGCACAGCTCTTCTTT
>JAFTEK010000223.1 GCA_017453705.1 Treponema sp. | reverse complement strand
CAAGGTCAAAACATGCCGTCACGACGGCACGTCACTCGTAACAAACCGCCCGCAACCGTGTTTTACTCTATGCTACTACATCACAAGAGAAATGGAGCTTTATATGAAGATAAATAAACTGGCAGGGTTTGCAAGCCTGTCTATAGCGGCTGTCCTTGCGGCGGCCTCGATTTCCATCACCTCATGTTCCGCAAAGAAAGAAGCGGGCTATGGTTCTTCATCGGGTAATTTTGCCGCGATGAGCATGGAGGATGCCGACATAGCCTATGACGATGCAGAATTCAGCATGGCAATGCCAGATGAAAAGGCATTCAGAAGCACCGGTACTGGTTACAACCCAGAAGGACCGGCAGGAGTAGAAGGTCAGAATCCCCCCGCCCCTGCCCCAGAGCCAGCACAGGAATCCCAGAAATCAAGCTCTGCCTACGAGCGAAAGCTCATCCGCACCGGTTCCGTCAGGCTGGAAGTGGAAAGCCTTGCTGACGTAAAGGACAAGGTGCAGGCCTGGGTCAAAAGCTACGGCGGCTACATCGCAAGTTCCGACGAAGGGTCAAACAACGTCAACTTCACGGTCAAGATTCCCAGCGCAAGGTTCGAGGACGCGATGGGCGAGACAAGCTCGTTCGGAAAAGTCACAGGCAAGAACATCAACAGCAAGGACGTGACCGAACGCTACTACGACCTCAAGAGCCGACTGGAAACCAAGCGTGTAATGCAGGAGAGGCTTGAGACCTACCTCAAGTCCGCAAAGGACGTGAAGGACATGCTCGAAATCGAAAGCAAGCTCAATGACGTGACGGCGGACATTGAGTCCATGCAGGGGCAGATAAACAGGCTCAACTCGCAGATAGACTTCAGCGAGATAACGATAAACGCCCGCCTGCGCCCCAACTACACGGAGAAGGGCTTTACCCTGCCGGATGTAGGAAGGAGGTTCAGCGATCTTGCCAGCGACATCGTGTACTTCTTTGTAGGCTTCCTCTTCGTACTCCTGTACATCGCCATATTCGGCATTCCAATCCTGCTTGTCATAGCCCTGATTTTCTGGCTGGGCTGGGGCAAGGTCGGACTGGTGCGCAAGCTGTTCCACAAGCTCAAGAAGCAGGATTAGCGGCAGCTACGTGTTCCAAAAGCCGCTTACTTTTGGAACTGCCCCGAAGCCGGCACTATCCTGTTGCAGATTGTAAACACGGCAATGCTCACGGCAAAACCAAGAGCCGCCCCCGAAAGGACATCGGTTAGGAAATGGTTGCCGCTGAGCATACGCAAAAGCATTGTGGCAGCACAGAGCAAGGCCACAATGCACAGCATGGGCTTTTTGCATTTCGCGCCGGGATGCCGGAATACAAACCAGCCCAGGGCAAAGGCGAATGCCACAAGGATAGTGGCAGAATGTCCGCTGGGCCATGACATGCAGAAGTCGCCTTCAGCGATTCCTTCCGCGCTCGGTTCTGCAAAATACATGTATGGGCGGATTCTTCCAACAAGCATCTTAAGTATTCTGTAAATCGCACTCACATAGACAAAGCACAGGCAGTAGGTGAAAAACTCATACAAGCCCTGCAAAAAGGCGGCTTTCTTTTCCTTGGAACGGAAGAAAACGAAGGCAAGCGGAAGAAGCGCAATAAAGTTTGTCATAATGACAAAGACATCCCCCAGATTATCCAGCGTCTCGTCATAAGGCTGGGCGAAACGTGCGTCAAGAGCATTCACATTCTCTATGCTGTACGGCTCACCGTTCCACTCGGTTATAGCCCTGCGATTCTTTAACGAGGTTTCAAAAAGAACAAGGCTTACGGCAAAGATAAAGAGGACTGACAAATAAAAGAACTTCTTCTTGGACATACAGGCATTATGCTTTGAATATAACACGATGTCAATATAATGGGGATAAGACCTATACACCTCAGTCAGCGGCAATCGTACTACAAGCAACACAAAGCCTATGGAAACCGGCTAGTTTACAGGCTCCTCTATATAAAAGCCTTTGCCCATGTCATCCTTGTCAAAGAGACGGAGGCTCGTGCGGAAACTCCCAGCTGGTGCGCATGGAAGCGGCGCATCCCCGCACAGGTCTATGTTCGTCGAAATGTTGATGTACAGATTCTGCTCCGCGTTGACCAGCCGCCGCTCTGTCGGCTCAGGCTTAACAGGAATGGTCATCAGCAGGTTCCGGTTCTTGATTGCAATCTCACAGCAGAAGAACGCCGTAAGAAGCCAGCATGAGAACGCAAAGCCGCTTTTCCACTGTCTGCTGATATACGGCAGCAGAACGAGGAAAGCCGCGATGATAGCGCAGCAGCGCACACACTTGTTGAATTCCCGCTTCCAGTGGGGAACGGAAAGCTGCTTTCCCTTGAGAGTGCCGCCCAGTGAGATGAGGAAGTCCTGCACAGCGGGTATCGTAAGAAGGCAGGCTGCGAACAGAAGGAGAAGCACCAGGGACAAGATTAGGAAGGGTTTTTCGCCCAGAAGCTTGAGCCGCCTGAAGGACGAAACAAAGGGCGGGATACACTCCGAGAGTTTTTTGATGGGAGCCGCAAAGAGGTCGGCGTTAAAGAAGAGGGCGACGGCCAGCATGTCATAGAAGAATCCGTTCCCGAACCTGAGGTTGGGGGCAAACGCAAACCAGTAGGCGAGATTAGCCAGCACAAGGATGTTGAAGAAAGAAGCCTGCTTTCCTCGCCTGATAAAGGAACGGACAAGCAGGGGCAGGGAAACAACAGTGATAACAATGAACTGCCAGTTCTCCGGCCGCAGAAGCCGCTTGCACCAAGGAACGAACCATTCCATGAACGATGATGCAGGCGTTCCCCAGCTGGCGCCTTCCCCGTTCCAGCGTGTCCCCCAGTAAATTTGCTCGTAGGTGCGCAGTGCAAGCCATTCCGGGACAGTCCACGGGAAGTTCATGCGAAATGCGGTGGAGGGGATGAATGGGTATCCTGACTGAATCAGGTTCCTCGCCACGTACAGTAGCAGGATGAACAAGGGAAGTATGCCCATCCGTATGAGGCCCGGTATCGAAAAGCTATGTTCCCGCACACGGCGTATGACGAGGAATGTAAAAACCAGTGCGACACTGAGCGCACCAAGCAGCTTTGTTCCGAATGCCGCCGAGACGAAGAAAAAGATGGCCTCATCGGAGCTTTTTGGGGCGTCGCCTTGCTGACGGAACAGCAGCTCCACCAAAGTTATAGCGATGAACACGAGCGCGGGCTTGTCGTAATAAAGGCTGGGGTCATCAAGGATGTTGTTGGTGATGAACCAAATGAGCATCACGGACTGTAAAAGGGCGACAGGCAGGCTGCCACGGTATCTTTTGACGGATGCGTTATGGATGTCGGCAAGGGTATAAAGGATGAACGCGGCATAGAAGAGGGAAAAGAGGACGCTGGACATCTGCTTGTCCCACGGCCCTACGTCCAGACCCGCCGCCAGCTGCAGGTAGAGTGAGTTTGAGCCAAGCGGTCCGAATACGTTTACCAGGCCTGGAACTACCTTATAAGCGTTCATCCATGAAACAATCGTGGAATGGTAGAGCAGGGTGTCCACAAGGGAGACAGATTCCGCCTTGGAGCACTCGTAGCAGACTATAAAGAAAACAAACGTCCCCAAAAGAAGCCACCAGCGTCTTTTGAATAGGAAAGAGCCCCCATCCCCGGAAGATACGCCACGTACAAAAACGGCACAGCCTGCAAGCCCCGCAAAGACCACAGGCATTAGCGTCCAGAGCGTAAGAGGAAGAAAAAAGTTGATCAGTGAAAAATATATTGCCGAAAGAGCCAGCCCAAGGAAAAAGCTCAAAAAAAAGTTGTCCTCCCTGACTTTCAGGAAGCCGGAGCGGGAAACAAGGAAACCGATGCCGCTAAACACAAAAAAGAACAGCAGGTCGGTGAAAAAGAGGTACAGCATAGGCGGATTATAACACGTGGCAATCAAAGAAACAATGGGCGGCAAAGAAGCACAGCCCCCCTAGAGCTTGCCTAAGTGCGGAAATCTTCTATATAATATGGCGACAGGCCGAGAAGGCCCCGCCAGCAGGCGGTACACACGATTACAGAGGAGACATCATCAGATGCAGTACGGATACTTTGACGACGAGAACAAGGAATATGTCATAACCAGACCCGACACCCCCCAGTCATGGAGCAACTACCTGGGTTCCACCGAATACGGGGCGGTCATCACCAACAACGCGGGAGGCTACGGCTTCTACAAGTCCGGGGCGAAAGGCCGCTTCATGAGGCTCAGGTTCAACGCGATTCCGATGGATCAGCCGGGACGTTACTTCTACATCCGCGACCGGGAGAACGGCGACTGGTGGTCAGCTTCCTGGCAGCCTGTAGGCAAGAAACTGGACTCCTACAAGAGCGAGTGCCGCCACGGAACGGCATACACAAAGATTACAAGCGAGTACGATGGCATACAGTCCGAGGCGACTTACTACGTGCCGCTCGGCCAGCTCTTCGAGTACTGGCGGCTCAAGCTGACCAACAAGGGGTCAAAGCCGCGAAAGCTCTCCGCGTTCAGCTACTGCGAGTTCACAAACCAGTGGTCCACGGAGCAGGATCAGGTGAACTTGCAATACTCGCTTTTCATCACACAGGGCAGCTACAAGGACAACATGCTGCGCGTGTCAATCCACGACAACCTGACCAAGCAGGAACAGAAAAAACAGGCTGCCAAGAAGGAAGCGGACGGAAAGGACATGCCCATCTCTGGCGACATCGGCTCCCTCACCTGGATGGCTCTCGCCGGGGCAGACGCGGCAGGATACGACACTGACAGGGCGGCTTTCATCGGCACTTACGGCAGCTACAAGGAGCCGTCCGCAGTCGTAAACGGCAAATGCACAAACTCCAACGCTTACGGTGACTCAGGCTGCGGCTCGCTCCAGGCGGACATAGAGCTGGCTCCCGGCGAGTCCAAAGAAATCATGATCCTTCTGGGCATAGGTGAGGCGGAGACGTTAGGCCGCAGGACGCTCGCCGAGTTCGGAAGCAGCTCACGCGCGGACGAGGAGCTTTGCAAGCTCAAGAAGAGCTGGCACTCCAAGCTGGACAGCTTCATCGCCGAGACTCCCGACGCGGACATAAACCACACGGTCAACATGTGGGGGCTTTACAATTGCCTCATCACGTTCGCATGGAGCCGGGCGGCATCCCTCGTCTACAACGGTGAGCGCGATGGACTGGGCTTCCGCGACTCCGTGCAGGACATCCTCGGTGTCTCGGCGGCAATCCCCGATGTCGCCGAAGAGCGGCTTGTCAGGATGCTCTCAGGCCAGGTCTCATGCGGCGGGGCAATCCCTGTCATCCGCACCGACCATAACCCCGGACACGAGCAGCCCCCCAAGGAAGAGGACTACCGGTCTGACGACTGCCTCTGGTTCTTCAATGCCGTGCCAGCCTTCATCGCGGAGACAGGCAAGTTTGACCTGTACAATAAGGTCGTCCCCTATGCGGACAAGGGGGAGGCGACGGTATACGGCCACCTCAAGCAGGCCCTGCTCTTTAACCTCACCCACATGGGCGTGGACGGGCTTCCCTGCGGACTGCTGGCGGACTGGAACGACTGCCTCAAGCTGGGCTACCACGGTGAGAGCCTCTTCGTCGCATTCCAGCTCAGGCTGGGGCTGACGACATACGCGGACATCTCGGAGCGGCTTGGCAAGGCGGACGAAAAGGCCTGGGCGCTCAAGAAGCGCGATGAGCTTGATGCGGCGATACAGAAGAAGTGCTGGGACGGCAAGTGGTGGATCTGGGCAGTGGCAGAGGACGGCACGGTCTACGGAACCAAGAGCTTTGAGGAAGGGCAGGTATACTTCAACACGCAGGTCTGGTCGGTGCTCTCCCAGGCGGCCACGCCGGAACAGGCCAGGCAATGTATGCAGACGGTAAAAGAAAAGCTTGCGACCCCCTACGGGCTCATGCTTTCAGCCCCGCCCTTCGTCTACACGAGCATCGACGTCATGCGGGCGGTCGTGTTCAACCCCGGAATCAAGGAGAACGCGGGCATCTTCACCCACACGCAGGGCTGGGGAGTCATCGCCGAGACCATGCTGGGCAACGGTGACCGCGCCTACGAGTACTGCAAGGCAGCCCTCCCCGCCTCCTACAACGACAAGGCGGAAATCCGCCAGAGCGAGCCTTACGTGCAGGCGCAGACGACCTACTCCACCTACAGCCCCCGGGCGGGCAACGCAAGGACATCATGGCTTTCGGGAGCGGCGACATGGGCATACTACAGCCTGACCCAGTACATCCTGGGAATCCGCCCGCAGTACGATGGCATGATGATAGACCCCTGCATCCCCAAGGACTGGGACGGCTTTACTGTGACCCGCCGATTCCGCGGCAAGACGCTGCACATCACGGTGCAGAACCCAGGCCACGTCTGCGCCGGAATCAAGTCACTCACGCTCAACGGAAAGAAGCTTGACGGCAACGTGATTCCAGTCTCCGACCTGAACGAAAGCAACGAGGTCACAGCCGTCATGGGTGATGTTCCGCGCGGCAACGTGTACGCAGAGAGGCTGTAGCAAAAGACATTTGTAACGGCACTGCCTCCTGGGGGAAAGCCTCCGGGAGGCAGTTTTTTTTCATTTCGTTTTGCGTCAGTACCGCAATATGAGTACCGCAATATGAGTACCGCAACATCAACCCTGCAATATCATTAAACCCCCTTTACAAATATTTTACCTTTGCATATAATCTAGGCTATCGAGTCAGTTCCAAAAGTCGGCCACTTTTGAAACTGCTTCCATATTATATCGAGAGAATCAATGAAGAGCAGAGGGGAAATGCTGGAGCAGCTTTTAAAATCCTTCAGTGGCTACTATTCCGTAGAAAGCGACGGTGTGGCATCACCCTTTGTGGCTCTAGCAGAATTCCATTCACACACAGAGCAGTACGTCTTAGTAAAAGCCGCCCATGTCGCGGACATAGATTCCAACGAGTACGTTTTCTTTGCAAGTGAGAACAAGCTGACACTGGACACCCTCCTGTCACTGGACAAGAAGGCCTGGGAAGAAGGTCTTTCCCGCGTGCACCCCTCAGGCAGCCATAGGAACAGCGACATCAGCCTTGTGATTCTATGCGACAAGGCTGAAAAGGCTGCCCTAAAGAGAGCCTCCCGCATTTACCGCTACAAGTCCTACCGCTGGGGACTACAGGGTTGGAGCGGCTACAGGCTCGCAGTCTGGGAGGCGGAGGGCGGAAGCGTCAGCTGCAACCGGTTGGGAAGGAATTTAAAGAGGATAATGGGCAGCCTTTCCTGATGGAAGGGCTGCCTGAAAATAAAACGTTTGGAGTAACGGTATGACAGCATTGTTTATCATTCTGGCCGCGGTCGCCCTGCTTTTGTGCGGGTACGTCTTCTACGGTTCATGGCTGGCCAAGCAGTGGGGAATTGACCCCAAGAAAAAGACACCCGCCGTGTCTAACCCTGACGGCGTGGACTATGTTTCCGCCAAGCCTGCGGTTCTCATGGGACACCACTTCTCTTCTATCGCCGGTGCAGGCCCGATCAACGGCCCTATCCAGGCAGCGGTGTTCGGCTGGGTTCCGGTTTTCCTATGGTGTGTAATCGGAGGAATTTTCTTCGGTGGTCTTCAGGACTTCGGATCTCTCTTTGCCTCCGTCCGCCACGAGGGAAAGTCTGTCGGCGAAATCATCAAGGCCTCAATGGGCAAGACTTCCAAGAAACTGTTCATCATCTTTGCCCTGCTCGTCCTGATTCTGGTCATCGCATCCTTCGTCAACGTCGTCGCGGGAACATTCTTCACCGCCGCTGATGCAGGACAGTTCGGCTTTGTAGCCCATCCCAACGGCAACCAGACCACGGCTATGGTCTCCGTGCTCTTCATCATCCTCGCTATCGTCTACGGCATGCTGACCAACAAGTACGGAATGAAGACCGGCACCGCGACCGCAATCGGAATCGTCGGCATCATTCTGTCCCTGATCATCGGCCTTAACCTTGGCCTTGCGATCGGCAGAACCGCATGGATCGTGCTGATCGGCAT
>JAFTEK010000222.1 GCA_017453705.1 Treponema sp. | reverse complement strand
CGGGCTTTCAGGCGGAGGACGGCAGCCAGTACACGATAGAAGTCTTGGATGGTGCGGAATTTACCTTGGATGAGCTTACTTCCCATTCAGGCGAGCTTATCGAAATATCCGGCAAGCTTAAAAAGAAAAAGGGAGGACTATCCTCCCTTTCCGGCGGGCATATCATCATAGAGTCCTATGCGATATGCTCACCGCTCCAAGAAAACCCCGACCAGGCCGACTAGGGAGACAGTGAGGATTATTAAACCTGTTCGGAAACCTCAGTTTCCGAACAGGTCTATTCACTGTTAACGCCTAGACCAGCTCCAGCCTGCTGCTGACGGCCTTGGCTGCCCCTGAGCGTTCCAGTGCGTCCACAGGGGCGCAGTCACCTGCTGTCAGCAGGTAGACTCCCTTTTCCAAGACGGACTCCCCATCGTCATTTATTGTCTCAAAAGCCGATGAATCCAGACGGAAGCTGAGCCGCTCCTGTTTTCCCGCCCCTATGTGAACTCTCCTGAAGTTTTTCAGTGAGCAGTTGGGATCGCAGGCGTTGCGTTTTTCCTTGGACACGTACAGCTGTACTACTTCGTCCGCGTCGTACTTGCCGGTGTTCTCGACAAGGACTTCCACGTCCACGCCTTCGCCCGCCTTAATCTTGCTGGCTGAAAGCTTTATTTCCTTGAAGTCAAATTTTGTGTAGCTCAAGCCAAATCCAAATGGATATAGGGGTTTCTTTTCCTGATAACGGTAAGTTCGCCCCTTCATGGCATAGTCCTCGAATGGCGGCAGGTCTGATGTGGCTGCCGGGAATGTGACGGGAAGGTGGCCGCTGGGAACGCTGTCACCAAAGATGATGTTGGCAAGGGCAGTTCCGCCTTCCTCTCCCGGATACCAGGCGTAGAGGATTGCATCCGCTATGTCGGGCGGGAATGCCAGCGGAGAGCCTGCTGTCAGAACCAGCACTATCGGGGTTCCGCGCTCATGCATGGCTTTAAGGTATTCCAGCTGCCAGGGCGGAAGCTCTATGTAGTCCCTGTCACCCTCGTGTGAAGCCACGGACTCTCCCTGCTCCCCTTCCATCGCATTGTCAAGTCCGAAACATGCGACAACGACATCCACGTGCTCCACCTCGCCGATTGTCCAGCCGTTCTGGGTGTTGGGGCCGTACATCAGGCAGCCTTGCACGTAGTCTATTGTCACCCCGCTCATATTTCGGCTCTTTTCCACCAGGCCTTCCACGAACGTCACCATGCGGGGGTTGACCCCGTAGTAGTTGGAGAAGAGGGCGTTTATGTCCGTGGACGCAGGCCCCATGACCAGGACGCGCTTGGGCTTGTTGCTCAGGGGCAGCAGCTGATCCTTGTTCTTGAGCAGGACGAAAGACTTCTCGGCAACCTCCCTGGCAAGGGCACGGTGTTCGGGGGAATCCACATCCTTAAGGCTGAGATTGCTCCAGCGTGATTTGTCGTTTGGCTCAAACATGCCAAGCTTGAACCGGGTCATAAGCAGACGGCGAACGGACTCGTCAATCTTGCTTTCGTCCAGAAGGCCTGATTTGACGGCTTCCACAGCGGCGGGATAGGTACAGCCGCAGTTGAGGTCACAGCCCTTGCTTATTGCCAGAGCCGCGGACTCGGCAGGTGAAGCCGTTATCTTGTGTTCTTCGTGGAAGTCTCGGACAGCCCAGCAGTCGCTCACGACATGTCCCTTGAATCCCCACTTGTCCCGGAGAACATCCTGCAGCAGGAACTTGCTGCCGCAGCACGGCTCGTCCAGGGTTCGGTTGTATGCACCCATGACAGACTCAACGCCGGCATCCACAGCAGCTTTGAATGCGGGTAGGTATGTCTCCCACAAGTCCTTTTTGCTGACCTTTGCGTTGAACACATGGCGGAGCTTTTCGGGACCTGAATGGACAGCATAGTGTTTGGCACATGCAGCGACTTTTAGGTTGTCCGGGTCATCACCCTGTAGTCCTTTTATGAATGCCACTCCCATCCGGGAAGTCAAGTATGGGTCTTCACCGTAGGTTTCCATTCCCCGTCCCCATCTGGGATCCCGGAATATGTTTATGTTTGGGGTCCAGAATGTCAGCCCCCTGTACTGTTCTCGGAGATTGGCCTTTATTGCCTCGTTGTGCTTGGCTCTGGCTTCTGTCGAAATTGCATCCGCCTCTTTTTGGGCAAGATTGTCGTCAAAAGTCGCGGCCAGCGCGATTGCCTGCGGAAAAACCGTGGCCAGCCCGGAGCGGGCTACACCATGCAGGCACTCATTCCACCAGTTGTATTGCTGTATTCCTAGCCGGTCAACGGCCATGCTGTCGTGGAGCATTAGGGAGACTTTTTCTTCCAGCGTCATGGCTTTGACCATGGCATCTATCTCTTCCAAACGCTCTTTTTCAATGTCGGACATGAAAACTCCTTTCTTCCCCAATTGTAAATTATAATATGGGGCAGAAAGGAGCTTAATGCTATCGGGAATTTATCTTATTTAAATTTAGGGCTTTACGACGACCTCGGCGAGGTGGGGCAGCTTCTTGAGATCCTTCTGAAGACCTTCCTCACGTGCCTTGTTTACGTAGGCGGGATCCTGGAAGCTGTAGGTGAAGTTGGTGTGAACGTCATAGGTTCCCTTCATCAGGGCGTAGGCATCCTCGGTCATAACCAGCTCCTCGTCGGTCGGTATGACAAAGATTTTAACCTGGCTGTCCGGGGCGGAGATGCAGGTCTCCGCGTTGCCTGTGAAGCTGTACTCGTTTTTCTGCAGGTCAATCTTGATTCCCATGTGCTCAAGCCCGCGAAGCGTTCCAGCACGCGTAATCGGAGACCTCTCGCCAACGCCAGCGGTGAACACAATCGCATCCACGCGGCCAAGTTCCGCCATGAAAGCTCCCACGTACTTCTTGAGGCGGGCGCAGTACATGTCTATGGCGAGCAGGGCTTGCTTGTCGCCCTTGCTGGCCGCCTCCTCCACGTCGCGGTCATCGGAGAAGCGTCCGCCTGTGATTCCGAGCAGTCCGCATTTCTTGTTGAGGGTTTTGTCCATCTCCTCCGCGCTCATGCCGGTCTTGCGCATGATATAGAAGGGAAGCGCGGGGTCCAGGTCGCCGCAGCGGG
>JAFTEK010000221.1 GCA_017453705.1 Treponema sp. | reverse complement strand
TAGAAGCGGTCTTCAAGCTCCTTGTATGAAGCCTCGTCATTTGCCTTTGCGAGCAAATCTTCCACTTCCTTGCGGAAAGCCTCGTCCTTTTCTTCGGCTATGTATGCCTTTGCCCTGTTCAAAATCTCGTTCTTGTCCATAAAAATAAACCGTTCCTTATCTGTTTGTCTGTCATTCACATTGAGCTTTCGCCCTGTTCTGACATTGTATCACACTCTTTTGTTTTATGCCATACAGAAATCACGGAAGAATGTCCTGACATTTGCCAATGGAATGAAGTCGCTGGTTGGAAATTGACTACATGCAATAAATGGACTATAATTCTCCAAAGTGGAGCGATTTAAGAATCTTTTGCTGTACCGGGAGATGGTTGCGAGCTTGGTGCGGCGCGAGCTGAAGGGGCGTTACAAGGGCTCGGTGTTGGGCTTCCTTTGGACTTTTGTTAACCCCCTGTTGCAGATGCTTGTTTACACGCTGGTATTCTCCGTCATAATGAAGAGCGGGGTTGACCATTATTACATATTTCTCTTTGTCGCGCTTATCCCTTGGATATTCTGCTCTACCTGTGTGAGCGGCGGGTCGGACTGCGTTCTGTGTTCTAAAGATATGGTCAAGAAGATTTATTTTCCCCGCGAGGTTCTTCCTGTCTCGTTTGTGACGGCAGCCTTTATAAACATGCTGCTTTCCTATTTGGTGGTGTTCGCGGTCATTCTCATAAGCGGTTTTGGTATTCGCTGGTCAGTCCTTCCCTATCTCCTGCCGGTCATGCTGGTCGAATACTTTCTGGCCCTGGGGCTTTGCTTCCTGGTTTCCGCATTGACAGTCTATTTCCGTGACCTTTTTTATTTCTTGGGAATTCTGACCATGCTCTGGCAGTTCCTTACGCCGGTGATGTTCTCTCAGGAGCGGGTCGTGGAAGCCCTGTCTTCCAGGTCTGCCGTCCTGCTCAGGCTCTGGTACATGAACCCGATGACTCCAGTTATAAACTGTTTTCGCGATGTGATGTACTACAAGCGGATTCCTGATCTGACTATGCTCTCGTCCGCCATAGGGTTTGGCATCTTTTTCCTTGTTGTGGGCTGGCTTGTCTTTGGAAAGCTGCAGAGAGGCTTTGCGGAGGTCATGTGATGGAGGGCGGGCACAGCATAGAGGTTCGTAATCTGGTCAAGGACTTCAAGGTTCTCCATGACTCCTACAGTCTCAAGGGGCTTTTCCTTTTTGGCGGGGGCAGGAAGAGGGAGCTGCGTCAGGTGCTCCGTGGAATCAGTTTTGACGTGGGGCGGGGGGAATCCATCGGTTTGATTGGTCGCAATGGCTGCGGAAAGAGCACGACGCTCAAGCTGTTGAGCGAGATAATATACCCTACCTCCGGCACGATTGAAAAAAGGGGGCGGGTTTCCAGCCTGCTGGAACTGGGGGCTGGCTTTCACCCCGACATGAGCGGCAGGGAGAACATCTACATAAATGCGTCGATATTCGGCCTTTCCCGCAAGGAGATTGACAGGCGGCTGGATGGAATCATTGCCTTCTCCGAGCTGGGCAGCTACATCTGCAACCCCGTCCGCACCTACTCTTCGGGAATGTACATGCGGCTTGCCTTTTCGGTGGCGATAAGCGTTGACGCGGACATCCTGCTGGTTGACGAGATTTTGTCAGTCGGGGACTCTGCTTTTCAGAAGAAGTGCTTTGCTAAAATCCAGGAGATAAAGGCTGCCGGGACAACGATAGTCTTGGTCTCGCACAGCATGGATCAGGTGAACGAAGTTTGCGACAGGGCTATCTGGCTCAATGACGGCCTTATCGCGGCGGAAGGGCCTTGCCGGGAAGTCACGGCCAGGTATCGTGCCTTCATTGACAGCCAGGCGGAAGGGCAGGCCTAGGAAATGGACATTTTCACTCCCTTAAGGGTTCTGCGGGGCAATATAGGCGGAATCCTGAACCTGATATTTCTTATTGACAAGGGGCGGAAACAAGGCGACAAGAGGCTTTTCGTGGATGTCACCGAGACAAGGAGGCTGAGCCAGCAGCAGACTGGCGTTCCCCGCGTGACGCTCAGCGTCCTTTCGCAGCTTAAGGCTATGCCCCTTCCATACTCCATAGTGGAGGTTTATGCCCGCCCCCATCACGAGGGTTTTTATACGGTGGATGGTGGCAGACCAATGAAGGTTGCCAAGGGCGATGTTTTTTTCGGCCTTGACCTGTCCAAATTTCTTACGCAGAAAAACACCCATATACTGGATAAAATTCATGCTTTGGGCGTTCCTGTTTATTTTTATGTCCATGACCTTATCCCTATTACCCATCCTGAGAACTGCACGAAAAGCGTTGTAAGGGCATTCCCCAGGTGGCTCCAGGCTGTGTCCCGCTATAGCGGCCTTATTGCCAATTCCCGCAGCACGAGGGATGAGTTTGCCTCTTATCTTTCCAGCCGAAGAAGCAGGGCCTACAATGAGCGGATTTTGATAGACTATGTGTATCCGGGCTCTGCCTTTAACTCCCTTTCTTTTAAAGGCAGGACTAGGGCAGGGCATGAGGGGGCGGTTTCCTTCATTGCTGTAGGTGCCATGGAAAAGAGAAAGGGGTATGACCAGCTACTTGCGGCTTTTTCCCTGCTCTGGGATAAGGGGCTGGAAATTTCACTTACTATAGTCGGCCCTTCTTACGGCAGGGGAGGGGCGGTTGAGCAGTCCATAAGGTCAAGCCCCTTCTATGGAAAAAAGCTCTTCTGGTATGACAGTTATATAGAAGACAAGGAGCTTGCCCGCCTGTATGAAGGTAGCGATGCCTACATATCCGCAAGCTATGCCGAAGGTTTCGGACTTCCTGTCACTGAGGCGGCGGGATACGGGCTTCCCCTTCTTTTGCGTGACATACCTGTGTTCCGCGAGGTTGGTGGCGGGGGGGCGTTCTACTTTTCTTCTGGGACGGCGGAAGGACTGGCTTTGTCCATAGAGGGCTGGATGAGCCTGTATCGGGAAGGCAAGGCTCCTCTTCCGTGTATTAGTCACAGGAGCTGGCGCGACTGCGCGGAGGATTTGTGCAGGATAATGCTGCCGGAAGCCAAGGAGCCTGTCCCATGCGCGAAGCCCAAGGGATCTTGCGATGTCTCTATAATCATTGTCAACTACAATACTTGCCGTTTGCTCTATGACTGCTTGGAATCCATATATAAGAGGACTTTCGGGGTGACTTTTGAGGTCTTGGTCAGCGACAATGGCTCGGTGGACGGCTCTGCCGAGATGGTCAGGGCTGACTTTCCCGCCGTAATCCTGCTGGAAAACAAGGCGAATCTGGGCTTTGGTGCTGCGAACAACCGCGCCCTTGACAGGGCTTCCGGCAAATATGTCTTCTATTTAAACAGCGATACCGTGCTCTTGAACAATGCGGTCAAGATTTTTTACGACTATTGGGAAGGTCATCCGGGGGAATTCCTCGGTGCACTGGGCTGCAACCTTAAATGGCCGGATGGCCGCTACTGCCGGTCAGCAGGTGCGAGCAGGAACGGAAGGTTTGACTCAGCGGCGGCTTTCGTCAAGAACCAGCGTGAGCTATGCTTTCGCTCCTATAAGATTGCGATGCGGCATTACCTGTTCAGGAAACCCCTGCGTCTGGTGGAAGACATGGATCCGCCGGTGGAAAAGACAGTCGGGCCTGTGGGCTATGTCACCGGAGCCGATCTGTTCCTGTTGAACGATGAGCGCGCCCGCTTTGACGAGGGCTTTTTCATGTACTATGAGGAGGTGGATTTGGAGTACGCCCTTTCCGGGGCAGGCAAGCTGCCCTGCCTGATAGACGGACCGGAGATAGTGCACCTGGAGGGGGCGTCATCGGACAGGGGTAAATACGAGATTTCAGACCAGGCGGACTTCTCCAAGCTCCAGATGTATCTGTCTGCCCATCGTTTTTTTAGGAAACACTCGCTTATCAGTCCGGTAGCATCCTTCTTTGCGCGTATTTATACGGCCTTGCTCTGGCTCAACCCCATCATCGTGAAGGACACAGGACGTTATGTGCGTAAGCTCTTCAAAGAATAGGGGCGGTTTTAAAAGTAACCGTATTTTGCAACTGGCTTAATAGATGACCTGGCTACAGGCTCATCTCGTTTAGTATGGCCTTGAGTGATTTTAGCTCATCAGCTGTCATAGTCACTCCCTTGCCCATCTTCTCGTGGTCGGGGGACCAGGAGCGTATGTCGTATTTTGCGGGGCGGTCTCCCCAGGAGACAAGGTTCAGTTCCAGCTTCCAGCCACCCTTGCCCTCTGATATAACCTTCCTGTCATTGTTGTCCGCAAAGTCAAACTTGAATGAATCTGCCATATTTTCCTCCTTGACGGCTATCATATCTTTAGTTTATTCTATATAATATCACGAAAGCTTGAATAGTGGAAGGAGCTTGGAAGGGCGAATTTCGTCCAGTTTCAAAGCCCGTCTGGGCTTCTGAAACCGTCCAGGGCTTTTAAAAACTGTAAAAAAGCTTTGAAATAAGGCCGATAAGCTATGTGGTATTATAGTTAAAACATGGGAGGAAAAATGACAAAGGTAAGGCGTTTGGCGCTTGTACTTCTCGCCGCAAGTTCCTTGTTCTTTGTGGCATGCGGTTCAACTCCGAAAGATGATTCAAAGTCCAGCGGTAGTGCTGGCTCTTCTTCGCAGTCGCGTACTGGCAAAGACTCCGGTGCAGGCGATGGTTCTGGTTCAGGGTCCGGCTCAGGATTGGGTCTGGGCTACGATGACGAAAACGGAAATGGTCGGGGAAGCGGTTCTGGCTCCGGAAGCGGATACGGAAGCGGCTCTGGCTACGATGACGATGAGGAATTTGACGAGAGCACGGCGAAAGATTACAGTGCTCTTTTCAGGATGATAGACAAGTCCAGAAATAAGGCCATTGACTCTGGTGCCCAGGATGACGATGCCACATCGGACTTCTTCTCCGCGCTTGACGAGGAATACCGCAGGCAGAGGGCGCTGGCAGAGTCCGGCGGAATTACCCCAGAAATGACAAACATCCTCAGGCAGATAAATGCCGCCTACGCCGGACTCGAGCAGTATGAGGAAGCCAAGGCCAAGAAGCAGCGTATAGATGATAACGGTTATGCGTCTGAGAGCAAGAGGGCTTATGATGAAGGAGCCGGGCTTCTTGAGGAGCTAGAGGAAATCATGGCTGACAGCGACAGCTTCTTTGAGGAGCTTCGCACTGGAGAGTCCGATGCAGGCACTGATTTCTTGAACAAGGCTACCAAGGCCAACGTTGACTTTACCAATGTATTCAAGGCTGTTGCTAATAATATGCGTACCGAGGCGTTCAAGGCCAAAAAGCAGGCCGACAGCGTTAAGGCCTCTGTTTCACGCAAGGATGACTATGACGATGGTGTTTCCGAGTTCCGCTCTGGAGATTCCAATTATGTCACAGGCAGCGTTGAGCAGTCCATTGAGAACTACACCAATGCGAGGGACATATTTGCGACCCTTTACAAGGAGGTTGCGGCCGCACGTGCTGAGGCACAGAAGAAGATAAGCGAGGCCAAGAAGAAGGTCAACCACGCTTGGGGTGTCGCTGACGAGGCTGACAAGACAGACCCCTTGACGGAAAAAATTGATGGAATCGAAGATCACGATGCCAAGCTCCTTGAGGATGATGATTTCTCGGATGCGGAAAACTCCTACGTGGAGATAGACGAGGAGCTGGATGACGATGGAGGTGACTTATGATCAAGAAGTTTACGAGCGTCATCCTGGCGTTGTTTATGACGACGGGCTTTGTTTTTGCCGTCACATACAGCTACAAGGACAATGTGTACCAGAAGCTTGCTGAGGAGTACGCTGTAAAGGCGGACAAGGCTCTTGATGCCGGAGACTATGACCTGGCAATTGAGTATTCCGAGAAGGCCGCGGAAAACGCCGCCCTTTCGGAGGAGTTCATCCGTAATATGCGCAAGCGGGCGGAAGCCGAGGCTCTGCTTGCAAGGGCCAAGGAGAAGCTGGATTATGCCCGCGAGATTGGCGCGGATGAGAACTATCCTGTCGCCTTCAATGCGGCTTCTGACTACTACGATGAGGCGGTGGAAGCTCTGGACAGCGAGGATTACGACAATGCCGCGTACCTGGCCCAGAAAGTCCTTGACACCCTGTCGGGCATAAAGGGTCTGTACGGTCTGCCTAGGTTCTACATAGTCCAGCCTTGGGAAATAACCAGGGACTGTCTGTGGAACATCTCTGGACGTACCTACGTTTACAACAACCCCTGGCTCTGGGAGAACTTGTATCATGCCAACAGGGAGAAGCTGCCTGATCCGGACAATCCCAACTTGATTCTGCCGGGCATGAAGCTTGAGATTCCGTCTATTTCTGGTGAGTACCGTAGCGGAACCTACGATCCCAAGCAGACATATGACACATACACACCCAATTACAGTACCAACAGGTAGGGTAGTTTAAGGTGATTCGGGAGCCGGGGATTCGTTTTCCCCGGCTCCCATTGTTTTAAACCCTTCTTTTATGCTATAATCACACAATATGACGATTGTAGAGCTTGAGAACGTAAGCAAGAAGTACCAGCAGGGCAAGGTCTTTGTCCCGGCGGTGAATGAAATGTCTTTCAAGATAGAAAAGGGGGAGTTTGCAGCCATTTCCGGCCCCTCAGGATCGGGAAAGTCAACCTTGCTTAACTTGATAGGTCTTATCGACCTGCCTTCCGCCGGCCGTATCGTCATAAATGGCATTGATGTGTACGAAGGCTTCACCCTTCCTGACAATGACAAGCTTCCTTCCGACTTGGACAGGCGTATAACCGGCATACGGTCAGCGAATCTGGGCTTTATATTCCAGAACTTCAACTTGATTCCTGTTCTTGATGTGTTTGAAAATGTTGACCTTCCCCTTAACTTGTTGGACAAGAAGGGATTGAGTATGTTCAAGAACAAGCGGGAGAGGGAAAGCTGGATAAACTATCTAATCGAGAAGGTCGGCCTTACGGACTGGAAGGCACATAGGCCTGCGGAGCTTTCTGGCGGCCAGAGGCAGAGGGTTGCCATTGCACGTGCCCTTGCGACCCAGGCTCCTGTCATACTGGCAGATGAGCCTACGGCCAATTTGGACTCAAAGAACAGCGAGCAGATACTGCTCCTTATGCAGAAACTGAACCTGGAGCTTTCCACGACTTTTATTTTTTCCACTCATGATCAGCGTATTGTCAACATGTGCAACCATGTCATATACATACTCGACGGCCGCGAGGTGGACGAGAAGAACAATTAGTAATGCGGGGGCTTGCGGTTTGGAATGTCCCCTTCCAACAGGTCTGACATTTCCCTGATTTTATCAGCCATGAGCCTGGCTTCATCGTGCAGCCGCCCCAGCTCCCCTCCATTGGCAACGGTTACTTCCTGCAGCTGCTTCATGAAATCTTCCATATAGGTAAGCTTCATCTCTATCGCTGTGAGCCTGCTGTCCGTGATGTCCTGTTTTTCTTCTGCCATGCCGATATTATCCCTTTCATCTGCCAGCCTGTCAAGGCGGGCAGAACCGCTTGGTGCGTAATCTCTTGGGGTAGACTGCCTGGGGCACAACCGCTTGCCACGTCCTGTTTTTTTGTGTAGTATTGCCTGCAAATGAACAAATACGCAAAACGCTATCTTATTGATGCCTTGGGCGGCATGGCCCAGGGACTGTTTGCCTCGCTTCTGGTGGGGACTATCGTAAAGACGCTGGGACAGGTTCTGCTCAGGCTCGGAACCAACCCCGCCTTCCAGTTCCTCGTGGATGCGGGGAACTTTGCAGGAAGCTCCCCGATTGTCGGAGCTGCTATGGCCGTTGCAATCGGCTATTCCCTCAAGGCTCCGGCCCTAGTGCTCTTTTCCCTTGCGGCTGTAGGTTCTGCAAGCAACCAGTTGGGCGGGGCGGGAGGCCCTCTTTCAGTCCTTGTCATAGCCGTGATTGCCTGTGAGCTGGGGAGCTTGGTCAGCAAAAAGACCAAGGTTGATATCCTTGTTACCCCGCTTGTTACCCTTCTGAGCGGTGTGCTCCTTGCCGTTCTCACTGCCAAATGGATAGGGCTTGGGGCATCTTCAATCGGCAACCTCATCATGTGGGCAACCAAGCTCCACCCCTTTGTGATGGGCATAATCGTCTCCGTCATCGTGGGAATCGTCCTGACCCTGCCTATTTCTTCCGCGGCAATCTGCATGGCCCTGGGGCTTACCGGCCTTGCCGGGGGTGCTGCTGTCGCAGGCTGCTCCGCCAACATGGTGGGATTTGCCATCCTTTCTTTCCGGGAGAACCGATGGGGCGGACTTGTCAGCCAGGGGCTGGGCACTTCCATGTTGCAGATGCCCAATATCGTCAAGAACCCCCGCGTCTGGCTTCCTGCAATCCTCGCTTCCGCGATCACAGGCCCCGTCTCCACATGTCTTTTTAAGATGGAGATGAACGGTGCTCCTGTAAGCAGCGGCATGGGAACCTGCGGCCTTGTCGGGCAGATAGGTGTGATTACCGGCTGGTACTCACCTGTGGAAAGCGCGGTGGCCCAGGGAGCTGCGGCTATCAGCCCCGGTGCATGGGATTGGATAGGCCTTGTGATGATAAGCTTTATCCTCCCCGCAGTCCTGTGCTGGGCATTCGGCATTCTTTTCCGCAAGATTGGCTGGATAAAGGACGGCGACCTGACCTTGCAGGCATAGATTGAACCTGTTCGGAAAAACCTGGTTCCCGCTGGCGGCGAGAAAAAAAACGTTGGCAGCGGGTATGACGCGGGGCTTGTCCCCCGGATTGGCGCGGCTTCTGGAGCCAGCCTGTGCAAGGGCAGCAAGGAAGTCGTGCCCTATGTATGTGAATGACCTTGGCGGACTGACAAAATCAAGCTGTCAAACTAAGAAAATCAAGCTGCCAAACAAACAAAATCAAGCTGCCAAACTAAGAAAATCAAGCTGCCAAACTAAGAAAATCAAGCTGCCGGACTGACGGAATCTTGTCTGACTGACGAAATCAAATTGCTTTTTTTATGAATAAAGCTTATAATCTTATACTGATTCTAGGGGAAAGCTATGGGCAATAAAGATTTTTTCAGTTATGGAGAAGAAATTCTAAACAGCATAAACAAGGCTGCCGAAACCGGGGATTTTTCAAACCTCAGCAGGGACGTGAAGAATTCCATCAGCGGGGCAGCCTCGGCTTTTACCTCCAGCCTAAGCTCAGACATAAGGGGAGCCGTGCAGTCGGGGCTGAGAAATACCTTTTCCCCGCAGGATAACCAGAGTTCACCTTTCTTCGCCGGCAGGGTCAGCAGGTACGGCTCCCGCATTGTCGGCCTGGGCAAGATTATCATGGGCTCAATCATAATTTTCATAATGTCGCTTTTTCTTTTGGGGGGCATCATTTCATTCGGCGATAATCCTGAGGAGTTGGGCTTTGATATCGGATTGCTGATTTTTTCGGCTGCATCCATATTTGGCGGGGCGACTCTAATCTGGTCGGCAAGAAACAAGAACAGGCTTGTGAGCGACTATTTCAGGTTCGGAGATGCAATCGGAAACAAGACGTATGTCACGATAAAGGAGCTTTGTGATAAAACGGGCATGGCTGCCGTGTATGTTGTCCGCCAGCTGAAGAAGATGAAAAGCATCGGCTATCTGCCTTATGCCGTGCTGGACAGGAACGAGACGACCCTCATGCTGACCGATGAGGTGTACAAGGAATACCTCAGGTCTACGGAGTTCAATTCCGGTCAGTCCGCCTATTCCGGTCAGTCCAGACAGAATAAGAAGCATAAACAGAAAGAAGAACAGACCCGCAATGATGATTCTAATGCGGGTGCGAGCAGGAATGTCGAATACTATACGATAGACGAGAGTTTGCCCGGGGAAGTTAAGGACATCCTTCGTGAAGGAATCGACTATCTGAACGAAATCCGCTTCTTCAACGACCTCATTCCCGACACGGAGACCATGTCGGACAAGCTGTATACACTCGAGGCGACCGCCCTTTCAATCTTCAAGAAGCTGAAGGAAACCCCTGAAATCGCAGGCGACCTGCGGAAGTTCATGGCCTATTACCTGCCGACCACAAAGAAGCTCTTGCAGAGCTACGTGAACCAAAGGAAGACGTCGCAGACGGTCGAAACCATCGCCAAGTCGCAGAAGGAGATTGAAGAGGCGACGGATGTCATAAACGAAGCCTTTGTGAAGCTTTTGAACCAGCTTTTTGAAAGCGATTCATGGGACATCTCGTCGGACATCAGCGTGATGAAGACGATGATGAAGCAGGACGCGCTTTTGTAGCAATCAGACAATAGAAACCAATACATATGAGGAGTAATGAGGAATTATTATGGAATTCAAAGCCGAAACACCGACCTTGACCTTGACACCAACGTTGACTTTTGATGCGCCCGCGCCTGCACCGGCCGCAAAGCTCCCTGTCATGCAGGAAGAAAAACCGAAGGAAGAAATACCGCTCACTCCAGAAGAGCAGGCACAGGTTGACGCATTTTCAAAGCAGATTGACCTGTCAAACTCCACCGCCATTTTGAACTATGGTGCCGGAACGCAGAAGAAGCTTTCCGACTTTTCCGAGAAGGCACTTGATTCCGTCCGCACCAAGGACATGGGGCAGGTCGGCGACATGATTACAAACCTCATCGGCGAGCTCAAGGGCTTTGAGATTGACGAACAGGAAAAGGGGCTGAAGGCCCTGTTCAAGAAGAGCGCCAACAGGCTGACGACGATGAAGGCCAAGTATGCGAAGGTCGAGACCAACGTAAACGTGATTACGACGGAGCTGGAAAAGCATGAAGTCACCCTGCTGAAGGACGTGGCGATGCTTGACCAGATGTATCAGGCGAACCTTGCGTACTTCAAAGAGCTTTCCATGTATATCGCCGCAGGAAAGAAGAAGCTTGAGGACACGAGGAGCGGAGAGCTTGCCCAGCTGCAGAACAAGGCGGCGCAATCAGGCCTTGCGGAGGATGTTCAGGCGGCTAAGGATTTGGCCGCGATGTGCGACCGCTTTGAAAAGAAAATCTATGATTTGCAGCTGACCCGGACAATAGCACTCCAGAGCGGCCCGCAAATCAGGATGGTGCAGGCCTCCGACACTATAATGGCGGAAAAAATCCAGTCCACCATCGTGAACACGATTCCCCTCTGGAAGAACCAGATGGTGATTGCCATCGGCGTTGAGCATTCCAATCAGGCGGCAAAGGCACAGCGTGAAGTCTCCGACATGACGAACGAGCTGCTCAGGAAAAACGCCGATGCGCTCAAGACCGCCACGATAGAAACCGTCAAGGAGTCCGAGCGCGGAATCGTCGATATGGAGACGATAAAGCATACGAACGAGCAGCTCATCAGAACAATGGACGAAGTTCTCCGTATTCAGGCCGAAGGCAAGGAGAAGCGCCGCAACGCCGAGCAGGAGCTGTCCCAGATTGAGCAGGAGCTGAAGACCAAACTCCTGCAGGCATCAAGGTCTTGAATTCCTGTCCTAGGGTATCTCGAAAACTCGCCTCACTTGAAACTTTGTTGTGGATTCCTGCGATTTTTCGAGATTGCCGTCGAGTCCAAGCAAAACGGAGGAATGGCAGCTTGTGCCCGCCGTTCCTCTATTTTTCAAAGCAGAGCTTTTCCACCTTGAGCTTGTCTATATGATTCATGTCGTTGAAAAGCTCCAGCCTTGGAATTATCAAATCTCCTGACTGGGGTTTGAACTCTATTGACGAGACTGAACATACTCCGTATGGCATGGAAGTAAGGACGAAAGGGAAGGGGAGGTTCAGGACGTGTGAGAACATTATCGCGCCAGAGCCTCCATGTGCGAACAAGGCAATGCAGTCTTCGCTGTATTTGTCGCAGCGGTAAAGCCCTTCCTGCCGCACCAGTCCAAAATTTGCAAGGAAGCCGTCAAATTCTTTTGAGATTTTCCTGTAATATTCCATGCAGGCGTTGTCTTTGAAGTAATGGTGCTCAGGCCAGCTTGGACTGGATACGTAGACAGGCTGTTCTGTAAGAAGCTTGAATGCTAAAGTCCAGGGGTGTCCTTCATATTCCAGTTTGTCTGATAGGCCGGGGGTACTGCCCCAGTCTATCTCGTGCATAAAATCCAGAATCTGTATGCCAAGGCCATGCTCACTTGCTGTGTATGAGGCTGTTTCCCTCGCCCTGCCCATAGGGGATGAGTATATGGCTTTGATTTTCTCTTTTGCCAGGCGCTTGGCTGTGGCCTGTGCCTGGACTTTTCCATTTTCAGTTAGGCAGTCATTCTTGTAGTCAGGCTCACCGTGCCTTATGAACAGCAACCTCATTTTACTCTCCTTATACTGCTGATAGGTGTATCAACTGGCTCTGGAAGTCTCCCCAGGGTCTGCTCAAAAGCAGGCCGGCGGCCTCAAGGGTCAGGGCTGACCATATTCCCATGTCACTTGTCTTTCCAAGGCTGTCCTCAAGCTCCACCTTGTAGCGTTTGTCAGGATCCAGTCCTTTTAGGAGGAGTTTGCGTGAATGGTAGTTTGGACGTGCCAGGACTTGGACAAGTGTTACCAAGGCTTCCTTCTTGTCTTTGGAAACTATTTCCCATGCATCGAACTCTCCGCCATTTTCCTGTGCGGAAACCAGCTTGTAGTAATCGCCTTCCAGTATGAGCGGGTTGTATTTGTGAAAGCAGTCCACCTGTCTGCTGACCAGTGACTTGTCTTCCCCGCTCATCTTGGTTATGTCAAGCTCGTATCCAAAAGTTCCTGCCAGGGCTACAAAGGCTCTTGTCATGAACGGTGTCATGCGGCCGCATGCCTGGCTGGGGCTGACGCTGATGTGTGCCCCCATAGAAGACAGGGGGTATACAAGGGCTGTTCCTTCCTGTATGCTGAGCCTCTCCACTGCGTCGGTGTCGTCAGAACACCATATCTGTGGGCTGTAGTAGAGCATTCCTGGGTCAAACCGTGCTCCCCCTCCAGAGCAGTTCTCCAGAAGCAGGTTAGGAAAGTCGGTCAAAAGCCTTTCCTGCATTTCGTAAACTCCAAGGACGTATCGGTGTGAAAGCTCTCCGGCTCTTTCTTCAAGAAGGCAGGAACTTCCCAGGTCGCTTAAGGGGCGGTTCATGTCCCACTTGACGTATTCGATGTTCGCGCTTTCCAGTATTTTTTTGACTTGTCCGTAAATGCAGTCACGGACTTCCTCGCGGCTCATGTCCAGAACCAGCTGTTGCCTTGCTTGTCCTGGCTCCCTGCCTGAGACCTGTATCGCCCAGTCTGGATGCTGCTTGTACAATTCGCTGTCAGGGGAAATCATCTCCGGCTCGAACCATATACCGAACTTGAGCCCCAGCTTGTTCACTTCGTTTACCAGGTGCGCAAGCCCGCCTTTTAGTTTTTCTTCATTTACGTACCAGTCGCCCAAAGATGAGTTGTCGCTGTTCCTGTGGCCAAACCATCCGTCGTCCATGACCAGCATTTCTATTCCGTGGGATGCGGCTTCCTTCGCGATGGAAAGGAGTTTGTCCGTGTCAAAGTCAAAGAAGGTTGCCTCCCAGTTGTTTATGAGGATAGGGCGGCTCTTGTTCTTCCAGCTGCTCCGTATCAGATGTGCGCGCCACAGGTCATGGAAAGTCCGGGACATTCCGTTAAGCCCGTTCTCTGACCATACCAGGACTGCTTCCGGGGTGCAAAAACTTTCTCCGGTATTAAGCTGCCAGCTGAATGTATCTGGATTGATTCCTGTCACAAAACGGATGGAGTCAAACTGGTTCAT
>JAFTEK010000220.1 GCA_017453705.1 Treponema sp. | reverse complement strand
GACAGGAAGTGGGGCAGGTATGAGACGGTCTGCGTGAACCTCTTTATACCGATGAACTGGACCTCGTTCAGGAACACAGCGATAAGGATAGCGGTAATGAATCCCAGCGCGGTGCTTATGAGGCTCATTCCGATTGTGTTGCGCAGGGACAGGAGGAATTCCTTGTCCTTGAACAAGAACGCGAATTTGGCCAAGCCCACCCACTGCTGGTCAAAGAAGCCTTTTGCAGGCTTGTAGTTCTGGAAGGCCATGGTCCAGCCCCAGAGGGGAACGAATTTGAATAGTATGATGTAAAGAACGAAGGGAAGAGACATCAGCACGAGCTGACGCTGGCTGAACAACATCTGCCAGAATGTCTTCTTCCTGTTCAAAGAGGTCGCTTGTGACATAGCTGTGAAATCTCCTTAAAACATTAGAAAAAAGGGCTGTCCAAGATGAACGGACAGCCCTTGTCTACATTCTAGACAGGCAGATTACTCTGGCAGACCGCCGAACTTCTCAACGCGGTTGTCAAGGCCTTCCTGCATGAACCTGACGTACTCTGCGAGGTTGGCTTTGTCCATCTCCTTGACGTACTCGCTCCAAGTTGCCTCGAACTCAGAGGGCTTGCCCTGAATCATCTTGGGCATGTACTTCCTGCGGACGGTCTCGGTCTTGGCCAGGGCCAAAGCAGCCTCAGAGCCGTCAACAGGGGCAAGCTGCCACATCGGGTACCATCCGGCGTTGGCGGGCGGGTTCTTGTCCACGAGAGCCGCATAGGAGGCGACGCCGTATGCGTTCCACAGCTCGATATCCTCGGGCTTTGCGTTGGCCTGGAACTCCCAGGGGATGTTGTTCATAGTACAGGCATATCCGTCAGAGAAAGAGCCTTCCATCTTGGGAGCCTCTTCCCACCAGAGGGCGGCCTTGTTGTGCAGGATCCAGTTGTTGTCCTCCTGCTGAGCCCTCTGCTCGGGGGTGCGTGAGGGGCGGCCCTGATCGTCAAGCTGCCAGTCCTCTCCCTCGAATCCCCACTGGAGAATCTTCTGGTTCTCCTCTTTCACCATCTCGTCCATGAACTTGATGATGGCGATGGCCTTGTCCTTGGGACACTTGGTCGTGATTCCGTATCCGCGCTGCAAGTTGGGGATGGAGATGTCGCGGTAATGGGGCTTTATGCTCTCGTCGAAGACTACAGGGAGCGGAGCGTAGGTCCTATCATAGAAACCTGCGGTCTTGAGCGTGTTCTCGGCATCACCCTGGAACTGCCATCCCTGGATGAACATACACAGGACGCGGCCCTGGGCGACCTTGGCATAGTACTGGTCACGGTTATCCGTGAATGAATCGGGGTCAATCAGGCCGCGCTGGAAGTAGCCGTTGGCGAGCTTGAACCACTTCTTTGCGTTCTCGTCAACAAAGTTGTCCTTGTAAACGTACTTTCCGCCTTCCTTGACGACATGACCATTTCCGTCATTCGGATATCCGGCGAGGAAGTTCGGCGGGTTCCACAGGTTAAAGGCCTCCCAGTCAGCGGTGATGATGGAGAAGGGGATGGTCTTCATGCCCTCGATCGTCGGGTACTTCTTGGCATACTTCTCAAGCAGGTCAAACAGCTCGTCAACCGTCTTAATCTCAGGATAGCCGTACTCCTTGAGGACAGCCTTCTGAATCCAGAAGCCGTTCTGGTTGTAGAAGGTTCCCTGGTCGGGTCCGTCGTAGACACCGTAGTTGGGGAGGCTGTAGACGTGGCCGCCGTCAATCTCAAGCATCTGCTTCCATGCGGGGGCATAGTGCTTCTTGAGGTTGGGGCCGTACTGCTCAACAAGGCCTTCAAGAGGGATAAGGCATCCGGCCTCCTGGAACTTTGGTGAGTCAACCTCGACCAAATCGGGAAGGTTGTCAGGGTCAGAGATGAGAAGACCGATTTTCTGGTCTTTGTCGCCGACGAGGATATCGAACGAGAAAGTGACACCGAACTTGTCCTTTATCCACTTGTACATCTTGTTGTCAGCAGGAGGCTGCTGCTTCTGTTGAATCGTAAAGATGGAAATGTCCATCGACTTGCTTTTGCCAGAACCTGTATCCGTAGCGGCAGTTCCACCGCTGTCCTTCTTGCATCCGCCCAGGCCCAAAGCGAGTGCCGCAGCCAAGGCTCCGATTATGATTTTCTTCATGATTCCTCCAAACATATAATGAACTGTTACTATTTAATTATACAGCGAAAAAGCCGTTTGTCCATCTTTTTTGTGTACAGAAAATTACCTACATTTCAGGCTAGTCAAAGCTGACGGACTTGAGCTGCCCCACACCCGGACCGGTAAAGGTCAGGTAAAGGGCGGACACCCCGTCAGGAATCCTCACGTTGCCCACATGCTTCTCAAAGAAGTTGGACGAGTCCACGCTTATCTTTCCCAGCACCGGGCCGTCCAAGCAGGAGCGAACCTCAAAGTCCCCCTTTATGTAGCATCTTGTGCTCACGCCCACCTTGTTAACGCCCTTGAAGTCAAAGTACTTGAAGCCTATGGTCGTTCCCGCGCTTATCCCCGCGATGTAGCTGGAGTCCTTTTCCTCAGCAGGGCTGCCGTCAGCGTTGTCCCGTCCGTCCTGGGTCACCCTGGGCTGCCCCTCCCCCACGTAGACGGAGGGCTTTTCCGTGAAAAGGTTGCAGGCTATATAGGCAGGGTACTCCCCCTTCCCTTCCAAAGGGCCTCCGTTAAGACCGCAGGACGTTATCTCCACCTGCGGAATTCTGCCGTCGCCCAGTATCTCTATCTTCTGGGCACAGCCCTGCCTGGAATACCAGCTGGAATTTGTGTGCCTATGGTAGAAGATATACCATTGTCCTGCAACCTGCACCATTCCGCCGTGGTTGTTGGCCCCATAAGCAGATGGCAAGTCCGCCTTCTTATAGCTTGAGATGCCTATGTCGCTGTTGCTTACGATGACACCGCCGTATTTAAAGCCTGATGTCGCTGATTTGCTCGTGGCATAGCACAGCTCGTGCATGACTTCGGACGAATAGACAAAGTAATAAGTATCCCCTATTTTCCTGATGGAAGAAGCCTCAAAGAAAGCATGCCCCCTGTAGCCCCCCCAGTTCTCGGCCGAGTCCAGGCGGTATGGGCAGCCGTTTTTCCCTGCCTCCACCTTCGCAGCTTCCCCGGCAGCCTTTCCGTCCAGGGCATAGCAGTCACCCGGAGCTATGACCACAGGCTCCTCCTGCACGGTCAGCATGTCCTCGCCCAGCACGGTAGCCATAGCCCCTATGCGGTCACTCATCTTGTGGCCGCAAAAGGCCGTGTACATATAGGTATTCGTTCCCTCGGTCAGCACGCCGGGGTCAAACTGGGGCATGTCCCCTTTCCTGTCGCCCAGGCGGGTTCCGTCCTTGTAATGCACATATCCGTAGAACTTATAGCGTCCGGCGGGGCTGTCACTCACAGCAACGGAGACAAAGCCCACCTTGTCATAGACATAATATAGATAATAACGTCCGTCAGGCCCCTGCGTAACGTCCGGGGCGTAGAGCACCATCCTGCCGTCCTTGTTGGCGGGGTCGTCCATCCTGCCATAGATGACCCCCTCATACTTCCAGTCGCTCAAGTCCGTCACCGGGGCAGACCAGCATACATAGTCTCCCAGGCAAAAAACGCTGCCTCCCGCAAGGTCATGGGAACCGTAGACATACACACGATCGCCAAAGACATGAGGCTCCCCGTCCGGGATATATTCCCAGGAAGGAAGGTAAGGGTTGAAAACCTGTTTTTTCATGTACAATTCCTCCAGAAAGCCCCGCAAGGCTTTCAAGAGCCTAATATAGCACAGGCAGCGCAAAAAACAATGGGGAAAATTCCCTCCTGTCAGCCAAGTCAGTCAAGAAATCAAGTCAGTCATTCGACCTGTTCGGAAAGCTCAGTTTCCAGAACAGCTCTATTACCAACAAGGGGGGCAAGCTTGTCAATATAGGCACGGTAGTCCGCAAGAAGGGAGACGGTATCCTTCCTTATACAGGCAACAGCGTCTGCATCCTCTTGATTGGCACGAGCCTTGTTCCCCAAGGCCTCAAGGTCTGCCGCCATCGTGCTCAAATCACCCGCGCCTATAAGCCTGGCACTGCTCTTGAGCGAATGAACCAGAATCGTGTAGTTCTGCCAGTCCCCATCACCGGCATATTTTTCAATGCTGTCTGCTTTATCCGCAATAGACTCATGGAACACCTTAACGACATCAGCAAAAACATCGGCGGTCCCGCAGTTCATCATGGCCGCGGAAATATCAAGGCCAAAGCTCCTTCGGAAATAGGAGTCAGTTTCTTCACGCACCATGCGGTCAATTCCACCCATGTCGCAGTCCGCGTCGCTTTCGCCTGGCTCCTCCCTGCCAGCCTGCCAGCCTTCATCGCCCTCATGCAGGACAAGTGATGGCGGCAGGCAGCGTGAAAGGAGTTCCTCCAGACGCCTTGGCTCCACAGGTTTTGAAAGATAGTCCTCAAAACCTGAGTCTATGTACAGGCTTTTGACATCGCCCACGGTATTGGCAGTGAGGGCTATACATACAGTGCCGGCGTTAAGGCACGATGAGTCCGCCCTGAGCGCGGCTATCATCTCCATTCCGTCCATCCTGGGCATACGGTGGTCTATGAAAATCACATCATATTTGGCAGCCTTTGCCTTCTCAAGGCCGTCAAGCCCGTCCACCGCCGTGTCTATCTGGATCCGGGTTTGCTTTAAAAGCCCTTGCATGACAGTCAGATTCACAGGGGTGTCATCCACAACGAGTATCCTTGCCTCCGGAGCCTGGAAGCTCTCAGTATAAGAGCCTGCCCTCTCCAGGCTCTTTGCCTTTGATTCCTCCCAGCTGCCTATAGGATCCCAGTCACTGACATTCTGCACCACACGGAAGGAAAAATCGCTCCCCTTTCCATATACACTCTTTACGTCCAGCTGGCTACCCATTGCGGACAAGAGGCTCTTGACAATGCTCATTCCAAGCCCCGTACCCTCTATCGCCTTGTTGCGCCCCTCTTCTATGCGCTCAAAGGGACTGAACAGCTTCTTGATGTCTTCTTCCTTTATACCTATTCCAGTGTCCTTGACCGAGACGCAAAGATAGCAACGCCCCTCATCCAGCCTTTCGTGGTATATAGAAAGGGTAACAGAGCCTTCAGGGGTATATTTCACGGCATTCGTCAGTATGTTCAGTATACACTGCTTGATCCTGATGTCATCACCATAAAGCAAATGAGGGCAGTCCTCCTGAACCTGAACCACAAAGTCAAGTCCCTTGGCCTGGGCACGGGATGAAATCATGTTCACAAGGTCGCTTACCATGCAGGACAAGTCATAATCGCCGGGAACAATCTCCATCTTGCCGGACTCAATCTTGGAGAAGTCCAGTATGTCGTTTATGACAGAAAGCAGCATCTTGCCGCTGGACTGGATATCAGAGGCATAAGACCTTATCTGCTTCTCACCGCTCTCACGCAGGATCATCTCGTCCAAGCCAAGCACTGCGTTTAT